>JBEKXO010000067.1:0-21676 GCA_049511995.1 Terriglobales bacterium | reverse complement strand
TGGATCAAAGACCGGGCGCGACGGCATCCACGGTGCCACCATGGCGAGCGAGGAGTTCAGCGAAGGCTCGGAAGCGAAGCGCCCCAACGTGCAAGTCGGCGATCCGTTCCTGGAAAAGCTGCTGCTCGAGGCCTGTTTGGAAGCCATGCAAACCGGCGCGATCGTCGGCATTCAAGATATGGGCGCCGCCGGTTTGACCTGCTCGACCTGCGAAATGGGCGCACGCGGCGGTACTGGAGTCGAAATTGAACTCGATCGCGTCCCACAACGCGAAACTGGCATGACTCCCTACGAAATCATGCTCAGTGAGTCGCAGGAGCGCATGCTGCTGGTTGCGCAAAAGGGACGCGAAGAAGAAGTTTTTCGTGTCTTTCAAAAATGGGGATTGGATGCAGTTGAAATCGGCCAGGTCACGCGTGATGCGAAGATGCGCGTGCTCGAGCATGGTCGAGTCGTTGCAGAGATTCCGAATGCAGCGCTGACCGATAACGCGCCGGTTTACAAGCGTCCACTGGCGCGCTGGGAGCCGCCCGTCGATCGCGAAAAGCCGGATCATATTCATTTCTCCGAAAGCGGAGACTTTACCGCTCAACTCAAGCTTCTTCTGGCCAGCCCTAACATCTGCTCGAAGCGCTGGGTCTGGCAGCAGTACGACCACATGGTGCAGACCAACACCGTCGATGCACCAGGAGCGGGCGATGCTGGCGTGATTCGCATCAAGGGCTCCAATCGCGGGCTGGCCATGGCGCTTGATGGCAACGGCCGATGGTGTTATCTCGATCCAAGGCTGGGAGCGATGCACGCGGTTGCTGAGGCGGCGCGCAAAGTGGCTTGCGCGGGAGCGACTCCGATCGGCGCAACCAACTGCCTCAATTTCGGCAACCCGGAAAAGCCGCACATCATGTGGCAGTTTTCACAAGTGATCGACGGGATCACGAAAGCTTGCGAGGAACTCGATACGCCGATAACCGGCGGCAACGTTAGTTTCTATAACGAAACTCTCGGCGAAGGAATTTATCCGACGCCCGTGATCGGAGTCGTAGGCCTTCTCGAGGACGTGCACAAGGCGGCGAAAATGCACTTCGCACAGCCGGGCCGAATAATTGTTTTGCTTCGCGCCAATGATCCGGGCGATGCGGTCGATGCCGAGTTG
This sequence comes from Terriglobales bacterium, assembly GCA_049511995.1. Classification (GTDB taxonomy): domain Bacteria; phylum Acidobacteriota; class Terriglobia; order Terriglobales; family Acidobacteriaceae; genus Acidiflorens. The sequence goes on along the minus strand of JBEKXO010000067.1, from coordinate 20,523 downwards.
GAGTTCGGCTCTTCCGAATACGCGAAAGAAATTCTAGAAGCGGTGTGGGGTTATCCTCCAGCTTTGGATCTGGAAAAAGAGGCCACGCTGCAACGCGCTTTGGTGGCGATGATTCAGGCGGGATTGGTCGAATCGGCGCACGACTGCGCTGATGGCGGGCTGGCCGTCGCGCTGGTGGAAGCTGCGCTGCCGGGCGGAGTCGGATTCAATTGCAGACTGTCAAAGCGGCAAGCCGCGACCGAGTTCTCTCTTTTCGCGGAAGACGCCAGCCGCGTCGTAATAAGCTGTGACCCAGCGCACCTGGCGCGAATCCAACAAGTAGCGGAGGAATACGGCATTTTTGCCGATGGGTTGGGTGAAACGGGCGGCGACAGAGTTGAGATTGCGGTTGATGGCGTGCAAGTGATTACGGCAAGCGTAGACGAATTGCGAGAAGCGTACGAGGGCGCGCTGGAAAAGGCGCTGCACATGGAACCGGTCGTTTCCGCTGCCGATTGATGTTGCGAGACTAAATGCTAAGCGGTAAATGCTAAATGCTGACTTCCGACAAATTTCGTGATGAATGCGGCGTGGTTGCCATCCACGCGCATCCCGAGGCGGAAAAACTCGCCTATCTCGGCCTCCACGCGCTCCAGCATCGTGGGCAGGAATCGGCGGGCATCGTTACCTCCGACGGTGAGCGCCTGCGCCAGCACAAGGCGATGGGCCTGGTCGCCGATATCTTCGGACACGAAGTGCTGGCCTCGATGCGCGGCATTCTTGCCATAGGACACACACGCTATTCGACCGCTGGCGATTCGGCTTTGCTGAATGCCCAGCCCATCATGGTGCAGTCGAACAAGGGCACGATCGCAATTGCGCACAATGGCAACCTGGTTAACGCCGCGTCGATTCGCGCCAGACTGGAAGGCCAGGGGTCGATTTTTCAGACGAATAGCGACACCGAAGTTTTGGTTCATCTGATTGCGCTCTCGCGCGAACAGACTTTGCCCGACGCTATTGCCGACGGGCTCCGCCGCGTGGAAGGCGCATTTTCACTGGTCATGATCAGCCGCGACCGGATCTTTGCGGCGCGCGATCCACGCGGTTTTCGCCCTCTGGCCATGGGACGCATTGCTGCTGTCACCAGCGACAAAAAAGACACGATCGTCTTTGCCTCGGAGACTTGCGCGTTCGATCTGCTCGGCGCTACCTACTTACGCGACGTTAAGCCTGGCGAGCTCGTTATCGTCGGACCCGAAGGCATCAGCTCGCGATTTTATTCGCCGTCTCCTGCGCAGTCGAGCTGCATTTTTGAGCACGTTTATTTTTCGCGTCCGGACAGCCTGGTTTTCGGCCGTTCGGTCGATCAGAGCCGCGACGCCATGGGGCGCCAGCTTGCGCGCGAAGCTCCGGTGGATGCCGACGTCGTTGTTCCAGTGCCTGATTCCGGCAACACGGCGGCCATCGGATACGCCGCCGAGAGTGGCATTCCGTTTCGACTTGGCCTCATTCGCAACCATTACATTGGGCGCACTTTCATTGAGCCACAGCAGTCGGTGCGTGACTTTGGCGTCAAACTCAAGCTGAATGCCGTTCACGGCCTGCTCGAAGGCAAACGGGTGATTCTGGTCGACGACTCCATCGTGCGCGGCACCACCAGCAAGAAGATCGTTCGCATGATCCGCAACGCGGGGGCGAAGGAAGTTCACATGCGCATCTCATGCCCGCCGACGATTTCGCCCTGTTTTTATGGAGTGGACACGCCTTCGAAAAAAGAGCTGATTGCCGCCAATAAGACGATTGAGGAGATCCGCACTTTTATCGTGGCCGACTCGCTTGCTTATCTTTCGCTCGAAGGCCTGAAGAAAGCCTGCGCCGACGGGGAGAAAACGACCTACTGCTCGGCCTGCTATACGGGAAACTATCCTACTAAGGTCGACGTCGAGGAAATCCTACCGGCGGCCGCCGCGCGATAACGCAGATGTAAGATTTGTTACCTTGTGGTTTGTTGAGGAGCGCGTGGCGACCGTTCCGGATGTTATTCTTTCACAGCGACTTTGCGTGGGATTCCTCCCGCGCTTCAAATGAATAAAGCATTTTCCATCTTCGGATCGCGCTCCCGCCCTCAGCTCGGACCTTTCGAGCAGCAGGTGCTCCAGGAGCTTTGGTCGAGGGGCAGCGCGACGGTTCGTGAGTTGCTCGCGAATGGCAAGATTCGTCAGGCTTACACCACGGTGATGACGACCGTGGACCGTCTCTACAAGAAGGGATTGCTCGACCGCGTCGCCGAAGGCAGGGCTTTTCGCTATACTCCGCGCTACACGTCCAGAGAATTGCAACGCGACACGGCGCTGGAGAGCATCCGTCAACTACTGGAATCGGGCGACGCTTCCACGCTGCCGCTCTCATATCTGGTGGAAGCGCTGAGTGCCCAGGACGCGCAACTACTGGATGAGTTGCAAGTCCTGGTAGAACGAAAACGCCGCGAACTGCACAGCCGAAAAATCCAGAGTCGCGAAAAGAACTCCGCTATTAAGGAACAGCGCTAATGTTTGCCCTTCGTGGCATTGCCGTCTCGCTCGCTTTCTTCGTTCTCCTTTATTGTGCGCTGTCGTCGCTGGTTGCTGTCGCATGGCGAATTCTGAAGAGGTTGCATACAAGGGAAAGTAGCGCGGCTAGTGCGCTCTTTGCATTGCGGGTTCTTCCATTAGCTGCCTCCGTTGTCGTCACGTTTGTCTTTGTCGTGCCCTCGTTTCAGTTGCTGGAGCCTCGTTCGATGGATATTGACGAGGGCATGGGCACGATGCCTGCCGCACTGGGCATGTGCGCTCTCGTCTTGATTGTTTATGGTCTCTTCCGCGTTATCAGCGCGCAGGCTAAATCTGCTCGCCTGGTCGCGCGGTGGCTCGACGAAGCGCATCCTCTCGATATCCATGCCGGAGTTCCGGTACGCTTCTCCGCTCCGACCCTGGCGTTTCGCTCCAGGCGTGCGGCTCCACCGTTGTTGCTGATTGGCGTTGGCAAACCGAGAGTGCTGGTTTCAGCGTCCACAATTGCCCTTCTGGGGAACGACGAACTGCGCGTCGCGCTCAAGCATGAATTCGCCCACGTTCAATCTCGCGACAACTTGAAAAAACTTATATTCCGTTTTTGTCCGTTTCCGGGCATGGCCGTGTTGGAGAGCGCATGGTCGCAAGCTGCGGAACTGGCCGCCGACGACGCCGCAGTCTCAAGCTTAGAAGACGCCGTCGACCTGGCTGCGGCCCTCGTCAAGCTTTCTCGCCTCATTCCTGTAGAAGCCGCTCCTATATGCACCGTCGGTTTTGTGACTGGATCGATCAGCGCCCGAGTCTCCCGCTTGCTCGCATGGAATGAAGCCAGCACGATTCAGCGGACACGAAGTGGTGCACGCTACCTTATTCCAGCCGCGCTTGTGGCGCTGTTATGCATCTGCATCACCTACGGTCCGGCTCTGGCGCTGACGCATGAAGTGACAGAATGGCTTGTCCGCTAGCTCGTCAGGCCTATCGGCAGAATATTATTCTCCTCGTTCTTCACTCCGATCTCACTATCGCTGGTAGTAGCTGGCGCGTCTCGATACTCTCGATAAGCTAGTGCGCTGCGCTGTGCAGGCCGTTTGCGGTAACAATTTTGCAATACGGCCAATCCCTTTTTCGTTCATTGGACGCTTCGTGATCCTGACTTCTTCGCATGACAAAACGTGCAGATCGAGATGGCTGAACAGCGTGGTCGTCCTCTCGATTGGCTTACTGTTTTCAATCTCGTCTTCGCAACTGCACGCGCAGAATCCGAATGGCACGCTGCGCGGCGAGGTTCAGGACGCAAGCGCGGCGCGCGTGGCAGGGGCTCAGATAGTGGTCGAGTCCGAGGGATCTTCGGTCGCTCGCCAGACAACCGCAAACAACCGTGGAGAATTTCGCATCGAGGGCCTGTTGCCTGGTCGCTATCGCGTCACGGTTACCGCAAAAGGTTTCGCGCAGGCTGTCGCGGACGTGAATGTGGCCGTCAGCGTGGTGCGCGATATTGCTGTGACCCTCACTCCGGAAAGCACGCACGAGACGGTCAATGTGCAAGGCAATCCTTCCTCGATTACAACCGAAACCATTGACACAGCCAGCGCCGTGCGGGGAGGTGTTGTCGGCAGCCAAGATCTCGAGTCTCTGCCGCTTCCTGCGCGCAGCTTCGCCAACATCGCATATCTCGTGCCCGGAACCGAGCCGGTCGAGCCTTCCGATCCCACCAAGGCGCGCATCACGGCGGTCTCCACCGGCGGAAGCTCCGGCTTGAATAACGAGCTATCGGTGGACGGCGCGGATAACTCCGACGATTGGATTGGCGGCTTCCTGCAAAATTTCTCGCCCGACGGCATTCAAGAGTTTGCCGTGCGCACTTCAAATGAAGACGCCGATACCGGCTGGACCACCGCTGGCTCGGTCGTGATTACGACCAAGCACGGCACTAACGAATGGCACGGCGACGGCGCGTTCTACGAGCGCGCGGCAGCGCTCAACGCACGGTTTCCGATTGAGAATCCGGCGCCCAATCCCAAGCAGCCGTTCTCGCGGCAAAATTATGTGGGCACGCTGGGCGGACCGATCGCGAAGAACAAAGTATTTTTCTTTACTTCGTTCGAGAATGTTCATGAAGACGCCAGCATCGCCTATAGCCCGGCCAGCATTACGCAGTTTGATGCGCTGGCGCAATTGGCGGCAGATGGCCTGATTGCCGGTGTGCCGGCGATTGCCGTTCCCGCGACGGTTCCGATTCCTTTTCGCGACTACATCAGCTCGGTGCGATTTGACTGGGCGGAGTCATCGAAGTCGCAGTGGTTCCTGCGCACGTCGCAAGACAGTTACTTGACGCATAACGCGCTGGTAGAGCAGGGTACGCTGCCCTCGACCGGATTGACCACGCACAACAACTACTGGAACACGGTGATCAGCAACGCCTATGCATTCAGTCCGACATGGCTCGGCAATCTCGTGATCGACGCCAGTCTGTTGCATCTTACGCAGAAGCGCAACTCCGATCTCGGCTTCGCGCTGGCATTTCCGTTTAGTTCCACGGCGCTGACCATTTCTGGATTCGAAACTTTCGGCGACAACCAATTTGCCACGCCCATCACTCTTTTCCCCGACTTGCGCAATCAGGATAAATATCAGTTTCGATACGATCTGAGCCACGTTGCCGGCAGTCATGCTCTTAAGTTCGGAATCGACTCCATACACGAACCGGTGCTGGGCGGCGCGTTTGCGTCCACGGCAGAAACTCTGGCCAAGTACATCAACGACCCAACCTATTACGTACAGAATCCGGGCGTGTTTGGAACCTTCGCTTCGCAGTGTGTCGGCTTCAGTGCGTCGGACGGCTCAACCTGCTCTTTTACTCCGGCCGGCAATGGCAACTTTTCGCAAAACGTGCAACGGCTCGGGCTTTATGCTGAAGACTCGTGGCGCGTGTCGCACCATCTCACCGTCAATTACGGCCTGCGTTATCAAACCACCTTCGGGCTTTTTGAGGCCTCCGGAGAGAGCCAGGCCGCGAATGCCAGCTTTGACCTGCTGCCATCGCTGGGATATGCCGAAGCAGTCCCTCACGATGACCGCAAGCAAATTGCGCCTCGCCTCGGAATCGCCTACTCGCCAGGCGACAGCGAGAAGACCGTGATCCGCGCCGGCTTCGGGCTCTACTACAACGACCTCGCGCAAAACGGCTGGGCTACCGCATTTGAAGCGGTGCACCCGAATTCCGCGGCGCCGCCTTCGCTGATCGATCCCAATTACAAAACGCCGTACGCCATTCACACTACCGGCGGAGTGCAGCACGCCTTCAACGAGCATTGGATGGTTAGCGCCGACTACACGCATGAGCAGGGAAACCACGGCTATCGTGCTTTTCCGTATCCCACGGCCACCGTCTTCGAATCCGACAACCGCTCGAGCTACAACGCCCTGATGCTGCACTTGCAGGCCAATATGCGACGCTTCGACCTCGTCGCGAACTACACGCTTTCGAAGGCGCAGACCTGGGGATGCGTGCTCGGCGAGCTGTTTGACTATGTGGATGGCGTGTGCACGGCGCAAAGTGGACCGCATGAAGGACAGCTTGATGCCTTCGGACCCGGCGACTACGGCCCCTCCGGCGAAGATGTTCGCCAGCGCTTCGTGCTGGCCGGCATTGTCCGCATCCCCGGCGGCTTCGAACTGAGCACGGTGAACCAGGTTGAGAGCGCGCGTCCCATCACCATTACGACGGCGAACAACAGCGGCCGCATTTTTGTGAATGGGGTTTACACCAGCCTCGACGAATTCCGCGGCACGCCCTACATCCAGTCGGACCTGCGCGTTACCCGTCCCATCAAAATCGGCGAGCGCTGGCAGATTAACCCCTTCGCCGAGTTCTTCAACATTTTCAATCGCAATAATCCAGGCGCGAATTATGCCGTGAATATCGTACAGATTCCCGGCGTGGAAACCGATCCCGCGAACCCCAATAATGTCATTGGGATTTGCAATCCGAACTGCGCGCCCATCACCAGCCTGAAGCAGCTTGAGATACCCGAGGGCGCTTTGGGAGATTTCTTCGGCCCCGGTACAACAGTTGGAATTCCATTCGCCGCGCAGCTTGGAGTTAGAGTGACGTTCTAACGGTGGTAACGCGCAAGGTGAGCGTATAGATTCGCGGAGCGTATAGATTCGCAGGTGTCATCCGCGGAGCGAAGGACCTATGTATTTGCCCGGGCCTGGCTGCGAGTCTGAGTTTGCTCAAGGTCTTCTCGCCACCGCAACCCGGGCGATGCCTTGCAGATCGCTCTTGATCGCGACTTCGTTCCATCCCGATAACAGTCCGCGAACCCGATCGGCAATTGTCCCGCTGATCTCGAACACCAGCCACCCTCCCGGAACGAGCGCCGCGTGCGCTTGCGGTATCAATCGTTCGATGACTTCGAGCCCAGTCGGTCCAGCGAACACCGCATTTCGCGGCTCAAATTTGCGCACTTCAAGCTGCACGGAATCTTCCTCCGATTCGCCCACATATGGAGGATTCGAAACCACGATGTCAAACGAAGCGGGAGGGAGCCCCGCCAGCAAATCGGCCAGATGGAACTTGATTCGCGACGTTAATTCGTGCCGAGCCGCGTTGGCGCGAGCCACTTCAAGCGCGTCGGCAGAAATGTCGGTAGCGTAGATTTCCGCGGCGGGCAGCTCTCGAGCGAGGGCCAGCGCAATCGCGCCCGATCCGGTCCCCACATCGACAATTCTAAGATCGTGTAGAGCGGGCGCCCTCGCCCGCTGCTTTTGATCTTGATCTCGACTTTGTTTTGAGCCGGCCCCCGCCGAGACAATTTCGAGCGCCGCCTCCACCACATGCTCCGTCTCCGGACGAGGAATCAGCACCGCCGGCGACACAATCAAGTCCATCCCCCAGAACTCCTGGTGGCCGGTAATGTACTGCGCGGGCACGCCGGTGGCTCGGCGAGCGAGAGCCTCGTCATAGCGCCGCATTTCGTCGGAAGTAAGTTCGCGCTCTGGATGCGCATAGAGATACGCGCGACCGCAGTCGAGCGTGAACATGATGAGGAGTTCCGCATTCATTCGCGGAGAGGGAACGTGCGCGGAGGTTAGCCGCTCGACCGCTGCATTCAGAGCCTGGCGAAGTTGCACGGTTCCTATTTCACCACGAAGACAAAGGGGATTGCAGAGGTAAGAGGTCAGATTGCAGAGGTTGATTTCGGCGGGAAGTCTGGGCTATGCGAAGGTGATGACTGCGGACGATCAACGGCGAGCGACCAACATCCCACATTCTGCAATCTGACCTCTAACCTCTGCAATCGGCTCACACTACCCCGGCCGTCTCCTGTTTCAGCTTCTCTGCCTGATAATGCGTGGTCAGCGCGTCGATCACCGGTTGCAGTTTGCCGTCCATTACCTGCTCAAGTTGGTGAATGGTGAAGCCGATGCGATGATCGGTGAGCCGGTTTTGCGGAAAATTGTAGGTGCGGATTTTTTCGGAGCGGTCGCCGGAGCCGACCATCTGCTTGCGTTCTTTGGCGAGCGCATCCGCCTGCTTCTGCATCTCGACTTCATAGAGCCGCGAGCGCAACACGCGCATGCCTTTTTCGCGATTTTTGATCTGCGACTTTTCGTCTTGGCAACTCACGACCGTGCCCGTGGGAATGTGCGTGATGCGTACGGCCGAATAGGTCGTATTCACCGACTGCCCACCCGGTCCCGACGAGCAGAAAGTGTCGATGCGCAGGTCTTTGGCTTCGATCTTGACATCTACTTCTTCCGCTTCGGGAAGCACTGCTACCGTGATTGCCGACGTATGCACGCGCCCCTGTTGTTCAGTGGCTGGCACGCGTTGCACGCGATGCACTCCGCTTTCGTATTTGAGCCGGGAAAAGACGCGGTCGCCCTCGATCAGCGCGATCACTTCTTTCAGCCCACCCACGCCAGATTCCGATGTCGAGAGCACTTCGACTTTCCACTTCTGCGTCTCCGCGTAGCGGTTGTACATGCGGAAGACTTCGGCCACGAAGAGCGTTGCTTCGTCGCCACCCGTCCCGGCGCGAATTTCAAGGATTACGTTCTTCTCGTCATTGGGATCCTTCGGCAGAAGCAGAACCTTGAGTTCCTCCTCGACAGTGAGGATGCGGGCGTCGAGCTTGGCTAGCTCTTCCTCGGCATAAGCCCGCATCTCGGGATCTTTCTCGTCGGCCAGCACGGCCTTGCTTTCGGCGATGCCGCGTTTCAGATCCTTGTATTCGCGATACCTCTCGACGATTCCAGCGACTTCGCTATGAGCCTTGGCAGTCTTCTGGTATTTCGCCGAGTCGTTCGTGATCTCCGGCGACAGAAGAGCTTGCGTCAGCTCTTCGTAGCGAATTTCGATTTGGTCAAGTCGTTCAAACATAATGGATAGTGCCGCTGTTCGCTGTTGGTCGTTCGCTATTCGCGATCGGTCTTGGCGCTCGAACTGCCATGCTTGCCCCTAACCGTTTGTATGAGACCATTTAATCCGCGGCCGAGATCGTCAGTCGTATGCGTCAGGACGGCAATTTGCTCCTTCGTTAGATACTCTAATCCTCCAGCAATCACAACCTGCGCTTGCAACTCGAGAAGCGAACCTCTTGCGTGGAAGAGGAAACGGCCAAAATCTCCATCCGAATTGTGATCTTTACCTTCGGCTATATTACTTGAAACGGAAACCGCAGCGCGCCGCATCTGCGATGTCAGGCCGTAGAGTTCGTGCTTCGGAAACTCTGCCGTGACGCGATATATCACCAGAGCTAGGTCAACCGCTTCCCGCCAAATCCGTAAATCTCGATACGATGAGTTTGTTGCCATGTGCACCCCCATCTTCAGACTAGAAGAATGGAAGTGCCGTTCGCAGCGACGGCTGAACAATCAATTTGTGATGTTTCTTGAAATCCAGGCTAGCGAGTAGCGAAGGACGAACGGCGAGCGATGCCTAGGCAATCACTAATTCGCCGCCGCGCTGTTTTTCCAGCTTCATAGCTTCATCGAGCGCCAGAATTGCACATTCGACTTCGCGATCATCCGGAGGCTGGGTGGTGATTCGCTGCAGCCAAAGTCCCGGCGCCGTCATCAGGGCGAACAATGAACCTCGATGCTTAGCGGCGAAGCGAATGATCTCATAGGAGACTCCTGCAATCACCGGCAGCAGCGCAATACGAATCCCGAAGCGCGTCCAGAAAGTGTGTACCGGAATGGCCATGTAGACGAGCATCGAGATGATCATCACCGTCATGAGAAAACTTGTGCCGCAGCGAGGATGATAGGTCGAATATTTCTGGACCGCGGCGGTGTCCAGCGGATCGCCATTCTCGAAGGCAAACACCGTCTTATGTTCAGCGCCGTGATACTCGTAAACACGGCGAATGTCCTTCCACAGCGAAACTCCCCAGACAAAGAGCAGGAACATCGTGATGCGGATCAGTCCGTCCACCAGGTTGAACATGATCTGCTGCCCAAAAACCGGATTCACCCTTTTCAATTCCGTCGTCGCCAGCAGCGGCAGGTATTTGTACATGAAGATGAAGAAGGCGATAGAGAACGCCATGTTCAAACCGGCCATCCAACCGGTGATTTCGAACTTCTTGGCGTCTTTCTTATCAGGGCCGCTCTGGTCAGTTTGGCCGTCAGATAATTCTTCGAGCGCGGCGTTAGCCGAAAACTTCAGCGCTCGGAATCCGAGTGTCATCGCGTGCCCCAATGTCATAACGCCACGCACAACCGGCCAGCCCATCCACTTATGCTGCTCCGAAGGCCGCTCCAGCGGTTCGCTGTGCGTAACAATTTCGCCCGAAGGCTTGCGTACGGCAATACCCCAGGCATGCGGCGAACGCATCATCACGCCCTCGAGCACGGCCTGGCCGCCGACGAGGGTTTCCTCGCCGCTTTCTAGAGCTGGCAGCAGCTGCACTGCCGCCAGAAAACGCACGATTTGTTGCCATCGTCGCATAGACAATTGGATGATACTTCGCGGAGAGAAGACTCCAACCCTTAGCTTATCAGAATGTGGGGATCGCTGCCCCGGTAACTATCCGGACGAATCACTTATCTGATTGCATATGAATAAGTTAAGAGACGCTTCTCGCGGCCGCCGCTCCCGCCGCTAGCCCCTCGCAGTCGCCCAGCTTGTAGATAGAATCCAATAGACGATGCTCCATTTCGCCGAAACCTGCGATGCGATCGCCGCGACTACCAAAAAACTGGAGAAAACCGCGCTGGTCGCGACTTATTTGAAATCGCTTTTGCAGAGGCAGTCGCTGGACGAGGCGGCGACTGCGGCCATTTTCCTCTCCGGCCGGCCGTTCCCGGTGTACGAACAAAGAACCCTGCAAGTTGGCGGAGCGCTGGTTTGGCGAGTCATCAGCGACCTGTCGGGCAAATCTGAACATGCACTGACTGAGATTTATCGCAAGCACGGTGACGCTGGTTCCGTGGCCGCAGAGGCCCTTCCGGCAAAATCTCCATCGGGCCTTTCCCTCACCGATGTGCAGCGGGAATTTTCAAAGATCGCCGCCGTGCGTGGCCCTGCCGCGAAAGCTTCTCTCCTCCGGACTCTTCTCGGTCGGGCGACTCCGCCCGAGGCCAAATACATCGTGAAAATCATCAGCGGAGATCTGCGCATCGGGCTGAAAGAAAATCTGGTCGAGGAAGCGATTGCGCGCGCCTTTGAAACTCCGCTCGACCAAGTCAAGCGTGCCAACATGTTGCTGGGCGATATCGGCGAGACGCTGCGCCTAGCCTCGGCGGGTAAGTTGGCCGAAGTGCATCTACGCCTGTTCCATTCCATCGACTTTATGCCGGCGAGTCCGGTTGAATCCACTGAAGAGGCTCTGAGTTATTTTTTGAAAGCGGCGGTTGAAGACAAGTACGATGGCATCCGCGCGCAAGCCCACATCAGCCGCGGAGAGGCCCGTCTCTTTTCGCGCACCCGCGACGAAATTACCGAATCGTTCCCCGAGTTGCCCGCTGCCCTCGCCAGCCTGCCGCAAGATGCGATTCTCGACGGCGAGATCGTTGCGTGGAACTCGAAGGGAGAAGGTCGCGCTCTGCCCTTCAGCGCGCTGCAACGCCGCCTCGGCCGCAAAAAAGTCAGCGATCAACTCATGCGCGAAGTCCCGGTTGCCTATCTCGTATTCGATGTTCTCTACGCCGACGGAGAACTCCTGCTCGATCGTCCGCTGCGCGAACGCGCTGTGGCCTTGGACGATCTGATGAATCACCTAGGGATAGACGCCCCTCCGGCGAGTTCCGGGCAGGCTCCCGTCTATCCAGCCGAACGGGGCTCGGCAACGCCCTCCCAACCGTGGCAAGCTCTTTTTCCCTTCGCCAGGACAGAACTCACCACCGCCGCAGTTCTCCGCGCGCCCGTTGCGACGGCTCATACTCCGCAAGGTCTCGAAACCCTTTTTACCGCTGCGCGTGAGCGCGGCAACGAAGGACTGGTGATCAAGGACCTCGATTCGCCTTACACTCCTGGCCGCCGCGGGAAATCATGGCTCAAGATGAAGCGGGAACTGGCGACACTTGATGTGGTCGTAACCGCCGTCGAGTACGGTCATGGCAAGCGCATCGGAGTGCTTAGCGACTACACCTTCGCAGTTTGGGACGGCGAGCAACTGGTCAATATCGGTAAGGCATACTCGGGGCTCACCGACAACGAGATCGCGGAAATGACGCAGTGGTTCCTCGCCCACAAGATCAGCGAAACCGGGCTCAGGCTGGAGGTCGAACCGAAGATTGTTTTGGAGGTCGCCTTCAACAACATGATGCGCTCCACGCGCCACGAGAGCGGTTACGCTCTGCGCTTCCCACGCATCGTGCGGCTCCGCCAGGATAAAAGACCTGGGGATGCCGACACGATCGAGACAGTCGAAAAAATCTATGAGCGCCAGGAAATAGTCGTTAGTCGATCGCGGTTAGCCGCTGGTCGTTCGGCAAGGCTCGCTAACGACTAGCGACTAACGACCGTCGACTCGTTACCGCGCATGATCGTGGCGGGAATGATCGTGCTGCGAATGATCGCGTTCGTGCTCATGCACTTCCTCCCGCACCGCAATCACGCAACTATGCGCCGTCTCGCAGACCACGTGTTCGAGCTGGAGCGTCGTATGATGAATTCCAAATCCACGCCGGAGTTTCTCATTGATCTCCTTCAGAATCGAATCGCTTTCTGAAGTCGCCATATCCGCAATCTTCACATGGGCCGAGAGCGCGTGATTTTCCGAGCCGATGCTCCACAGATGCAGGTCGTGCACATCGCTGACGCCAGCGATGGTCCGCATAGCTGATTCCACCGCCTCCAGGCTCATGCCGCGCGGCGTGCCTTCCAGCAAAATGTTCAGCGTCTCGCGGACGATGCCGACGCTCGACCACAAAATCAGCGCGCCGATGCCAAACGACAGAGCCGCGTCAACCCAGTATTGCCCAGTCCAGAGAATTACAAAACCGCCGATAATCACGGCGGCAGTCGAGAGCGTGTCTCCAACCTCGTGCAGCAGCGCGCTTCGAACATTCACGTCCTGCGCCGAACGCCACAGCAGGAACGCGATTACGCCGTTCATCACCACGCCCGCCGCCGCCACGCCAATCATCACTCCAGCGCGCACCTGCTCAGGATGCTGAATCCGCTGGAACGCTTCGTAGAAAATGAAGAACGAAACCACTACCAGCGACAGCGCATTGACCAACGCGGCCAGCACTCCGGCGCGCCGGTAACCATAGGTCTTGGTGGCGCTGGGCGGGCGACCTTCGAGAAATACAGCTACCAGTGACAAGAGCAGGGCGAGAAAGTCGGATAGATTATGTCCTGCTTCAGAAAGCAAGGCCAGCGAGTGCGCCCGAACGCCGGCCACGACCAGCAGGCCAACATAAAGCAAGGTGACGCCGAGCGAAAAGCGCAGCACTCGCCCCGTGCCATGCGAATGCCCGTGTCCGCCATGCGAGTGCATGCTACTAGGATAGCGCAGACTGTCATGTGTGGAGCGGGCGCCCCCGCCCGTGGCTGTTGACCTTGATTCTGTTGAAGAGAAATATAGCGAGCCGAGAGAGAAGAATTCAGCGCCCGAGTCCGGCTAGCGCAGAGGCACGCCCTCGCGCTATGCTTCTCAGTCGCCCCAGGAGGACAAATATGAAGAAGAGTTGCATGATCCCAGCCTTGCTGCTGCTAGCCGCGTCAGCCGTATCACAAACCGCGCCGTCCGCTCCCATCGCAAATCCGGTGAGCAGCGCCCTTAGAGATACATTTCCTGGGCGCCAGAAAAATACAATCGCCGCTGTCGAAGCCATGCCCGCCGAAAAATTCAGCTATAAACCAAGCGCCGACCAGATGACATTCGGTCACCTCGTCGCCCACATGGTCGAATCGAACAATGCATTCTGCAGCCTGGCTGCCTCCGTCCCCGCGCCCAAGGTCGAGGAGGTCACGGAAACGGACGGAAAGGATAAACTGGTTGCCGCGCTCAAAGCATCGTTCGCTTTCTGTGGCGACGCGCTTGCGAAGATGGATGACTCAAGGCTAGGTGAGATGACGGAGGCCCATGGCCAACAAATCTCGCGTGCTCGAGGTGCCTTGATCCTTGCCGGAAGCTGGGCCGACCATTACGCCGAAACCGCCATGTATCTGCGCCTGAATGGCCTGTTGCCGCCGACCGCCAAGAAGTGAAGAAGCCGTTTCAACAATTGCCGTGGTTCTGACGCAACAATTAGGCCAATTCGAGGAGGCGAGACTTGGCAACATCGACACCAGTCAAACTGCTCACCACTCGCACCTGAGCGGCTGTGGCGATGGCCTTGACCGCCTATGCATTCGTGCTCGCAGTCCGAGGCGGACTGCATCCGGGGCACAACAGGTCCTCTTGGTTGATGCCAGCAAGCCCTATCCTCTTCGGGCGTCCTCTGGTGATAGCGAATATCCTGATTTACGGCTGGTTCTGCTGGATTGCATTCTGGCTTGTTCGTCGCACAGCGGGCCGAGAACGCGTCTTTATGCTGGGCTTCTTCGCCGACATTCTTCCATGGCGGCTTAAGATATTACGGCCAAATTGGGCTGTGCCGGTCAGACACTTCGCTGCGATTGGATTAGCCGTGGCGACCCTTGCCGCGCTGACGCTCCTATTAGACCCCCCGGATTTGGGCGATACAGGTGACCAAGCTGATGCCACCTAACCCGACGCTAGATGAGCCTTCCTACCTTACCAAGTTTTCCAGTTCCTCTTCCGCGATAACGCTAACTCCCAGTTCCCGAGCCTTTTCCAGCTTCGATCCGGCATCGCTACCGGCGACGACGTAATCAGTCTTCTTACTCACTGAGCCCGAAACGCGCCCGCCGGCATCTTCGATCATTTTCTTCGCTTCGTCGCGCGTGTGGCGTTCGAGCGAGCCAGTCAGCACAAACGTCTTCCCCGCCAGCTTCGTGCCTTTTTCTTTTTTCTGCCCGGTGAAGGTTAGCCCTGCCTTGCGCAAATCGCTCACCAACTTGCGATTATGTTCGTCGGCGAAGAATTCGGCGATGCTCTCAGCGATGCGCGGACCTACTTCGTTCACCTCTTCCAGTTCCTCCGCGCTCGCGTTCATGATCGCGTCGAGCGAGCCGAAGTGCTCCGCCAGAAACTGCGCCGTTCGCTCACCCACGAAGCGTATGCCGAGGCCATAAATCACGCGCTCTAGAGGTAGCTTCTTCGAGGCCGCGATCTCCGATAGCACGTTATCCGCCGACTTCTCGCCCATGCGCTCAAGTTGCAACAGATCGTTTTTCGTCAACCGATAAAGGTCGGCAACGTTCTTAACGAGGCCGCGTTCGGCGAGCTGATTGACCAGCGCCTCGCCGAGACCGTCGATATTCATCACGTGCCGCGAGGCAAAATGCAGAATCGTTCCCTGTAGTTTCGCCGGACAATTCGCATTCACGCAGCGATGGTCGGCCTCTCCGGGGGTGCGTACGACATTGCCGCCGCATACCGGGCAATGCTCGGGCATTTCGAAATGTTTGTGGCCGCGCGGGTGATCTTTATCCTCGACGACTTTCACCACTTTTGGAATCACGTCGCCGCCGCGTTCGACCTCGACCCAATCGCCGATCTTCACTCCAAGCTCATCGATGAAATCCATGTTGTGCAACGTCGCGCGTGAGACGGTTGTGCCGCCAATCGGCACCGGCTTCAGCCATGCAACGGGCGTGAGCTTGCCGGTGCGGCCGACCTGGGGAACGATGTCTTCGATCTGAGTAATCGCTCCGCGCGCGGCGAACTTATAGGCAATCGCCCATCGCGGGGCTTTGCCAGTGAACCCGAGTTCGCGCTGCCATGCCGTGCGGTCGACCTTAATCACGATGCCGTCGATTTCGTAGGGCAGCGACTCGCGCTTGCCCTCCCAGCTCTGAATAAATTTCCAGACCTCATCGAGATTTCTCGCCAGCTTGCGATTTGGATTTACCTTGAATCCCGCCGCCTCCAGCGCGTCCATCGTTTTCGATTGCCTGTCAAAAAAAGTCTGGCCGACTTTCAATAAAAAGTAGGCGAAGAAATCCATGCGGCGTTGCGCCGTAATCGAGGGTTCGAGCTGCCGCACCGTTCCCGCGGTAAAGTTGCGCGGATTAGCAAACACTGCCAGTCCCTGCTTCTCGCGCTCTTCATTCAGTTTGCGAAAGGCGGCGATCGGCATCAGCATCTCGCCTCGCACTTCAAAGTCGGCAGGGATTCCGGTCTTTTTCAGTTTTTCCTTAGAAATTGACAATGGGATCGACCGCACCGTGCGCACATTCGCCGTGACGTCCTCGCCGATGTTGCCATCGCCGCGGGTGATGCCGCGCGCCAGATGGCCGTCGCTATAGGCGAGCGCCAGCGACATGCCATCGAGCTTCAGCTCGCACATATACTCGAGATCGGTGCGCCCACTCAGTTCGTGCACGCGACGCTCCCAGTCACGTAGCTCGTCCTCGCTGTAAGCGTTGTCGAGCGAGAGCATCGGCGAGGAATGCTTTGCCTTGACGAACCCCTCGCGTGGTTTGCCGCCCACGCGCTGAGTGGGTGAGTCGGGCGTGATGAGCTCCGGATGCTCGGCTTCGAGCCGCTTAAGCGCATTCATCAGAATGTCAAAGTCAGCGTCCGCGATCTCCGGATCGTCCAGCACGTAGTAGCGATATTCGTGGTGCCGGATTTTTTCGCGGAGAGCTTCAATTTTCTTTTCGCTATTTTTTTCGCCAGAACTGGACATGACTGGGAAATTATAGAAGGAGAAATTGGTTTGACTGGGTACTGGGTACTGGGTACTGGTTACTGGCAACTGGCAACTGGCAACTGGCTACTGCTTTTGAACTTTCCGAATTCGCCCGCGTCCCTCTGCCGCGCGGCCCACGCTCGATGGAGGCTTGGGCATCCCCTCCAGCAATTCTTTGAGCACTGTGGCGTTATTACGCTCAACATTTCGCGACGCATACAACAGCGTGACTCGCCGCTTGCCCTCGGCCAGACGATGCAGCTTTTCCAGCGCCACCGATGCTTCTTCGGTCGCCAGTTCTTTGAGATAGCGCTTGCGAAACAGGCTCCATCCCTCCGGGTGCGCATGGAACCATTGCCGCAATTCATCCGAAGGCGCCAGATCGCGGAACCAAAAGTTGACCGCGGCATCTTCCTTCGTCAAGCCACGCGGCCACAGCCGATCCACCAGGACGCGCACTCCATCGGGCGCCGAAGCTGCCTCGTAGACACGTTTGACCACAACGCTCATGCTTCCCGTATTATCCTACCTTTGAGTCCTGATAGGCGATGCCGCAACCACCCATCATGTTCTGGCAGCATATTTCTCTGTTCCTCCGTGCCTCCGTGCTCATACTTGCGTTGCTATCGCTCGCAGCGTGCGACGTTGAGCGACGTAAATCCGACGCCGAACTCGGTCTCAACCCGCAGCAGGCCGCCGGGCGCAAACTCTACGACAATTATTGCGACCGATGCCACGAGCCCTACTCCTCGCACGGAAAAAAAGGCCCGAGCATGAAAGGCGTCTTCAAACACCAATACCTGTCGCTGAGCGGACTTCCCGCCAATGACGAGCGCGTAGCCGATATCATCAAATATGGCCGCGCCAAAATGGAAGGCTTCAACCAGGTTATGACCGACCAGCAGGTGAAGGACCTGCTTGCGTATTTGCACACGCTTTAGGGGTTGTCGGTTATCAGTTGTTAGTAAGAAACTAAGGACATTGCAACATTTGGGTGGACGCCGGTCGAAGTTAAAGGGCAGGTCTTACTGAATACTGACAACTGAGAACTGACTGCTGCTCCTATGGCATAATCGCCACGTGTCCACCATCAACAAACCCGCGCTCTTTCAGAGGTTGCCTTCGACGGACGAGTTGCTGCGGCAACCCGATATGCAGGCGCTGATCGAACGCGATGGGCATGCAGCCGTTACCGAAAGCATTCGTGTTGTGCTCGCCCGACTCCGCCAGGAGATCGGTGACGACCAACTGGACGACCAGTCGCTGGACATCGCGCTCAGCGGCCTGTTCGCGGCGGTGGAGCGCCAACTCCGGCAGTCCTTAAGTTTCTCGCTGCGGCCTCTGATCAATGCCACCGGAGTAATTTTGCACACGAATTTGGGACGCGCGCCACTTGCCGCCGCTGCTCTGGATCATGTTCGCGCCACGGCCCGCGCGTATACCAATCTCGAGTTTGACATTCGCACCGGCGAGCGCGGCAAGCGCGACGTCCATGTAGATCGGCTCTTTCAAAAGCTTCTTGACAGCGATCGCGCGATCTCGACCATTGTGGTCAACAACAATGCCGCCGGCGTTCTGCTGGCCTTGAACTCGCTGGCCGAAGGCGGCGATGTCATTGTCTCGCGCGGAGAACTGGTCGAGATCGGCGGCTCATTCCGCATTCCCGACGTGATGTCGAAGTCAAATGCGATCCTGCGCGAAGTTGGCACCACAAATCGTACGCGCATCGCCGACTATGAACGCGCGATCAACGATCGCACGCGCCTGCTGCTCCGCGTGCATCGGTCTAATTTCGAAATCACCGGCTTTACCGAACAGCCCGGGCTTGACGAACTGGTGACTCTCGCCCATCGTCGCAATGTCCCGCTCATGGAAGATCTGGGTAGCGGCGCGCTTTTCGATCTGCGTTCCGTAGGAATCAGCGGTGAACCCGGCGTACTCGACAGCTTGCGCGCTGGCGTCGACATTGTGACTTACAGCGGAGATAAGCTGCTCGGCGGCCCGCAGGCGGGACTTATCAGTGGCCGCGCTGATCTGGTTGCGCGCATGCGGTCGAACTCGCTCTTTCGCGCGCTGCGCGTCGACAAGCTCACCTATGCGGCGCTCGAAGCCACGCTGCTCGCATACGTGAAGCACGATCACGACGCCGTTCCGGTCTTTCGCATGATGCGGCTGGCGAAAGATGAAATCGCGCGACGTGCAGAAAAAATCATTTCGCAGATTGAATCCGCCGCAACAACCTCTGCCGCTCTTAAGCTGAAGCTCATTGAAGGCGAATCAGTGATCGGCGGCGGGGCGGCTCCCTCGGCGACTTTGCCCACGCGGCTGATTGCGCTGACTCACACCGACCTGAGTGCGGACGAATTAAACGCCCGTCTCCGCGCCCATGAGCCGCCAATCATCGCCCGCGTCGAAGAAGGACAGGTTCTCCTCGACCTGCGAACCGTTTTCCCAGAGCAAGATGCAAACCTGGTAACAGCCTTAGCATCTCTAGGTGAGAACTGAGAACAGAAGTCTGCATCCTGTGCCCATCCTCCACACCATCGGCCACTCCACGCGCACGCTTGACGAACTGGTTTCCGCGCTCAAGGCCCACCACATCGAAACGCTGGTCGATATCCGCGCATTCCCGATGTCGCGCCGCCTGCCCCACTTCAATCGCGAGTCGCTCGAACGTGCGCTTCCAGAGCATGGAATTCGCTATGTCTGGATAAAAGCGCTCGGCGGATATCGAAAGTCAACCGGGCAAGATTCGCCGCATACCGCGCTGCGCAACGCTAACTTCCGCAACTACGCCGACTACACGCTCACGCCGGAGTTCGAGCAAGCGATCGCCGAATTGACGGAAATCGCCAGCGCCTCGCGCACTGCTTATATGTGTGCCGAGCGCGTGTATTTCCGGTGCCATCGCATGATTGTTTCCGACTGGCTCGTCGCGCATGGCCATGAAGTTCTTCACATCGACGCGGAGGGTCCAACGCGTCCCCACAAACTTTTCGCCGAGGCGCGGCTGGTCGATGGCAAGGTGATTTATCGGGGCGACAGTCTTTTTTAGGTCAATTGCCAATTACAAATCCGCAAGTAACAATGTCTCTATGATCATCGGTACCGGAGTCGACATTGCCGAAGTACATCGCATCCGCGAAAGCATCGAACGCTTCGGCGACCGCTTTCTTCATCGCATATTCACCGAAGGCGAAATCAATTATTGCCAGCGAAGAGCCAATCGTTTCGAAAGCTATGCCGCTCGTTTCGCTGCCAAAGAAGCAGGAATGAAAGCCCTCGGTACGGGATGGAGTCACGGCATCCGCTGGCGCGATATAGAAGTAGTCCGTCCGAAGGGCCAGCGGCCGACCATCCAATTTCACGGCGAAGCGGCGATCATCGCGAGTAAACTCGGGACGAAAAATATCGCCTTGTCGATTACCCACACCTCCGAGCAAGCGCTGGCCCACATCATCCTGGAAAATTAGCTTTCAGCTCCCAGCCCGGAAGAGAATACTGCCACACGTTTTTCGCGAGCAATAACTTGTTCATTCCAAAACAGCTTTCGTTCCGCCGCAACATGCGCCAACTTTCAGTGTTCATATAGCCGGAACGCAAAAGTCGCCGGATTATCCGGCATGGGCCAAAGGAAGGCAGCGAAAAATGAAACGCTCCATTCGTAAGTTCGTATCGGGATTCGTATTGAGTATTTTAGTGTTGACGGTTTCGGTGCTGTCGCTCTCGACACCATCGTCGGCGCAGATCGGGATTGGGATTGGCATCT
>JBEKXO010000066.1:0-21908 GCA_049511995.1 Terriglobales bacterium | reverse complement strand
CCCAACCCGCGAAACGGCGCTTGCTTCGGAGAAATCGCTCAGAAACTCTACGTCTCTGACGGCAACGCCTCCGGCAATAACCCGATCTCCGTAATGGAGTCGTTCAATCTCAAGAAGAACGCCTGGACTTCGCTGGCGGCGATGCCGAATACCCTGACCGATCCAGGCTCCGCTGTCTACAAAGGCAAGCTCTACTGTTTCGGCGGCGGCAACAACGCAGTTCCGCCCAACGACACCGTCTACGACTACGTGCAGATTTATCAGCCGTAACTTTGGAAAGTAGGAGAACCGGCTCATTCGCAAGCAACGCGAATACGTCGGGCCCCGAGTCTCTTGAAGTCAAAAATTTTGGAGGATTTATTATGTCGATTCGCCGCTTCACTCCCGTTCTCATTCACACACTTTGCGCCCTGCTTTTGATGGGGCTGGCTCTTACCGGCATTTCCTTGGGGCAAACTCCGCCTCCCGCAACCTTCGTGAACCCCACGCTGTTCAATGGCGGTTCCGTGATCAGCAACTACAGCCCAATCCCGGTCAATGCACTAGCCTTCGGGGATTTCAATAACGATGGCTTCCCGGACCTGCTCACCCTCGACGACAACGGCAACACTGCCGGAGTCGGCATCATGCTCGGCAACGGCGCGGGAGGCTTCGGGACTGTCTCGTCCATCACCACGTTTGCCTGTACGTTAGAAGGCGGTATCGTCACCGGCGACTTTAACAACGATGGCAATCTCGATTTCGCCGTCATCTCTGGTACCAACGGGGGTGACTGCAACTTCAACCCCGGCACGCTCTGGATTTATCTCGGCAACGGCGCGGGCGGCTTCACCCTGAAGGCTTCGTACTCTATGCTTGGAGGCCCTGCCTACCATAACGCTGCCGGCGGATTGGTCACCGCCGACTTGCGCAGCAACGGACACCTCGATCTTCTCGCCATCGATCCCAACAACGGCATCGACGTCTTTCTGGGCAATGGCGATGGAACCTTCGTGGCTCCAACGGCCGCCGTCGCTCTCACTTGCCCCGGCTGTTCGAACTCCGAGGCCGTCTGGGACGTCAATCATGACGGAAAGCCCGACTTGGTGGTCGCATCGAATAACAGCAGCGATGGCATTTTTGTGCTGCTCGGCAAGGGCGATGGCACCTTCCAGACCCCCGTGTTCTACCCGCAGGGTTCTAATTCGGGTGCCCTGGCAGTGGCCATCGGGCAACTGATCAAGGGCGATAACGGAGACGTGGTGATGGGAACCGGAAACGGCGCCTACGTCTACCTCAACAACGGCGACGGCACCTTCAAGACCCCGGTCCTCTACGGCCCGTCCTGGATAAATTCCATCACCATCACCGACATCAATGGCGACAAGAAGAACGACCTGGTCGTGAGTTCCTATTCCTCATCCGCGGTGTGGACGATGCTCGGCAACGGGAAGGGCGGTTTCACCGCGGGAGAATCATTCGCCACCTCCGGCTATCCCAACAACGTCGTCGTTGCCGACTTCAACAGCGACAAAAAACTCGACTTCGCTACCTCCAACAACTCTGGCGAGTGGATAACCGTGGGTCTCGGAAATGGCGACGGCACGTTCCGTAGCAGTCAGAGCTTCGGCTACACCTGGAGCGGCACAGTTGCCCAGATCGCAACCGCGGACCTGAATGACGATGGCAATCTCGACATCGTCGAAGCTGGTGGCGGCACTGGCGTCGGTATCACCGTAATGCTCGGCACCTCGCACGGCGCGTTCGGTAGTCCCATTTCCACCGCAGTCGGTTGCGGCCAAGCCAACCGTGGCGGAGTCAACGCCATCGCTCTAGGGGATGTGACCGGAGATGGCAAGGTCGACGTGGTGGCGACGATGACCAACAGCGGAGGCGGGTGTCCGAACAACGAAGTAGCCGTACTGGCCGGCCTCGGCACGGGAAAATTCAAAGCGCCGGCCTTGTATTCCACTGGGGTTACGGTGCAGTCTGGCCCGGTTGCCTTGGCCGACCTCAGAGGCGGCGGAAAGCTCGACATCGTAACCTCGAATGCAGACGGCAGCCTGAGTGTGCTGCTAAATAACGGCAAAGGCATCTACGGCGCGGCGAACGTGATTACCGGTGCCAGCGGTTCGGACGCCGGAAACATTGTGGTCGGCGACTTCAACCACGATGGCAAACTGGATCTCGCCATTACCAACTACAGCGGTACGGCAGTCAATGTTCTGCTAGGAAATGGAGACGGCTCATTCCAGCCCCCGATCCTTACGCCTTCGCCAATCAACCCGGTTGGGCTAACCGCCGGCGATTTCAACAACGACGGCAAACTCGATCTGGCTCTCACCAGTTGGAACAACAACGGCAGTCTGCAGATCTTCTCCGGCAACGGCGACGGCACCTTCACCTTGGGCACTCTTTACAAGTTCAACGCGTGGGTTGAATGCTATCCCAGCGGCGGAACCAACCCGTATTGGCTCAGCGCCGGCGATCTCAACCAGGATGGCAAACTCGATCTCGCCATTGCCGTCACCTACACCCAATGCGGAACCGAATACAGTGGAGAGCAGGATTGGGGCGCAGCGCTCGTCTATACCGGCAACGGCGACGGCACCTTCAATCTGGAGCCAGGGCCTTTTCTCGGCGGCGTCGACAACTCCGGCATTGTTCTCGGGGACTTCAACCGCGACGGCATGCTCGACATGGCCGTAGCCGGCAACGCGGCCTGGACCTCCCAGGACTGGGTAACCATCATGCTGAACAACACCCAGCCGGTGAGCGTATCGCCGCTCGCCCTTACCTACAAGGCACAGGTCGTGGAAACCAAGAGCGCCGCTCAAACCGTACTTTTTACCAATGATGAAAGCACGTCGCTCGCCGTCAGCAAAGTGGCGCTCGGAGGAGCGGACCCAGGAGATTTCACCTTCAAGTCCGAATGCCCAGGCAGCTTGCTCGCCGGCGAATATTGCACAGTGAGCGTTACCTTCGAACCCACAACCCCTGGCTCGCGGACAGCGACCTTGTCGATCACCGATGGCGACGGCACGCAAAACGTCGCGCTCACCGGAACCGGCGAGCAGACCATCACCAGCTTCACTCCAACCAGCGGCACGGTTGGAACCGCGGTCACGATTACCGGAACCGCTTTTACGGGAACAACCAAAGTGACGTTTGGCGGCGTGGCCTCCAGCTTTACGGTGAATTCCGAGACGCAGATCACGGCGACCGTCCCAACGGGAGCGAAGACCGGCAAGATCGCAATCACCACCAACGGAGAGACCGTCGACAGCAAGACCAGCTTCACCGTGAACTGATTAAGGCCGGCGCAGATTGCCGTCGGGGAGGAAATCGGCGTCGGTTTGCACCCGGAAATCTCAAGGGGTGCCCCGCTCAAGCTCTGCTTGGGCGGGATTTTTATCCGGGGGATCGTTACCCAGGAGATGGGGGATGAGTCATGATTCTAAAGATGCGACATTAAAAAAAATCGCACCTCGAAATGCACTACTGGCGAAAGACCACCTCCCCAACCGCCAAAAGCCGGGATGCTAAAATTAACCGTGCCCGCCAATTCTCTCCGCCTCATTGCCATCGATATTGACGGCACTCTGCTCAGCCCGGAATTCAAGATTTCCGACGCAGACCTCGCGACCCTCCGCCGCGCCCACGCCGGCGGCGTCGAGGTCATTCTCGTCACCGGACGCCGCCACGCCTTCGCCCTGCCGATCGCTCAGCAACTGGGTTTCGATCTTTGGCTGATCAGCTCGAATGGCGCTATCACCCGCTCGCTCGACGGAGAAACTTTTCATCGCGACCTGCTGCCCGAGCCCACCTGCCGCCAGCTCGTCCAAGTAATGCAAGAATTCCGCGGCCAGACCGTTCTCACCTTTGACAGCAACGGCCCTGGCACCATCGTGATCGAACGCCTCGAATATCTCGAAGGCAGCATCCAGCGCTGGCTGGAGAAAAATATGCAGTACATAAAATTCGTTGTCCCCATCGAGGACGCGCTCACCACCGACCCCGTGCAGGCAATGTTCTGCGGCCCGGTCGCCGATATGAAGCGCGTCTTGCGCGTTCTTGAGACCTGCGACCTGCCGATCACCGTTCTCCGCACCGAGTATCCCGGCCGCGATCTTTCAATTGTCGATGTGCTGAATGCGGGCTGTTCCAAAGGACACGCGCTCGAGCGCTGGGCCAATCACCGCCAGATTACCCGCGAGCAGGTCATGGCCATTGGTGATAACTATAACGATATAGAAATGCTGGCCTTCGCCGGCCATCCGTTTATCATGGGGAATGCATCCGAAGAGTTACGCGGCCGAGGCTGGACCCTGACCCGATCAAATGCCGAAAGCGGCGTCTCAGCCGCCGTTGAGCATATTCTGAAGGGGAAGGCGATCGAAGCGGCAGATCGGGACGAAGTTCGCGGATCGGCGATTGGCGTCAGCCTGTGATGCTGGAAAGAATGAGTACCTGAACAAGAAGACAGTAATGCGGGAAACTCAAGAAAATCGTGCCCCGGAGGGGCAATCTAGATTAGCCCAGCGCTTCAGCGCTGGGGAAAGTTGCAATAAATGATGCAAGTCCCAGAGGGACGACCGACTTCGCAGCGACACTGTTTACGCCCCGAGCATTCCGCAGCCTGGAAAGTGGCTGGGTTCTGTTGCGTCCTCGCGCTTACTCTGCTTCCGTGTCCCGCCGGTGCCGCCGATCTGGCTGTCTTGCGCAACGGCTTCTCCATTCGCCACGACCATCGCCAGGTGATGGGAGCAACGACTCGCCTCTTTTTCTTCGCCGACGATTCCAGCTTCACCGACGTACCGACCGAACAAATCGCCAACTACGAGAGAGATCTTTCTGCACCAACCCCTGCGCCTTCGGCTGGCTCGATCACGGCGAGCTTTCCAAAATCGGCGGTTCCGCTCCCTATTAACGAAGTCGTGAACTCGGCCAGCGCCACCTTCCATCTCGATCCCGATCTCGTCAACAGCGTCATCCACGCCGAAAGCGGATTCAACGCCCACGCTGTTTCGCCGAAAGGCGCTCGCGGACTGATGCAGTTGATGCCCGGCACGGCCGATCAATTGGGCGTAAGCGATGCCTTCGATCCCGAAGCCAACGTCACCGGTGGCAGCCGTTATCTGCGCGAACTTCTGGAGCGCTACAATTTCGATCTCGTCAAAGCCCTGGCCGCTTACAACGCCGGACCCGGGCGCGTCGAGCAGTATCAGGGCGTCCCGCCATTCCGCGAAACTCGCGCCTATGTAGCCCGCATCGTGCACGAGTACAACACGAAGAAAATCGCGCAGGAAAAAGCCGCCAAGCAAAAACAGGCCGCCTCTCATGCGACCAGCAAGCCTAAGCGCAAAACTTCGCCCAAAACTCAGACCGCCACCAAACCAGCCGGGACTACCGTCGCTGCCGCCTCCGCACATTGAACATTCCGGACTAACCTCCTTATCTTGTCCACACCAAGTTTGACCCGTCTTGAATCCTCGTTTACCTTCAACTGGGGCCGTGCACATCGCGGCTGCGGCTGTCTTCGAAATTGATTACGCAGCGCATGAACAAGAAAAAATACCTCGCGTACGCGATCGTCTTCGGCGTGCTGGCTGGATTGGTTTATCTCCAGTTCCGCACCTGGAAGAATTTCGACTGGGCGCGGCTTCTTCAATTCGGGCTGAACTGGCGTGACATCCTTATGGGAGTCGCCTACATCTACATCGCCTATTTCCTGCGCGCGGTGCGCTGGAAGATTTTTCTGAGTCCAGTGCGCAAGGAAGCATCCATTCTCGGACTCATTCCGCCGACCATGATCGGCTTCACCGGCCTTGCTGTGCTCGGGCGCGCCGGAGAATTGATTCGCCCCTATTTGATTGCGCGTCGTCATAACCTGCCTTTCGCCTCGCAAGTCGCGGTCTGGACGGTGGAGCGAATTTTTGACATCGGCGGGTTCACGATTTTGATGGTGGGCGCTATTTTTTTGCCCTCAAAGCTGCGCACTTTCACGCTCACTTCCCCGCCCGAGGTTCAGCGTTGGATTCATCTCACCGGATACGCACTAATCGCCCTTGTGCTGGGATTGTTTTTGGGGGCGGTAATAGTCGCCTACCGGGGAAATCGAATTGCTCAGTTTGTCGAAGACCGGTTTGCGCACCTGGCCGAGAATCTCGGCCATCGCATCGCGCAGAAAATTCGCGAGTTCACCGTCGGCCTCAACACCATTCACGGCCCTCTCGCATTTCTAGAATTGTCCGCCGTCTCCGTCCTGATGTGGTGGATCATCGCGCTGGCGTACAAAGAAGTAACCCACGCCTATGGCGCGCCCATGGCCGCAATGAGCGTCACCAAGGTTCTCCTGCTAATGGGAGCGAGCATGATCGGCTCCATGGTGCAATTACCCGGAGTTGGCGGTGGATCACAGCTCGCGACCATCAGCGCCCTAGACCACATCTTTCACATCGTCCCCAAGGAACTCGCCGTCAGCTGCGGCATCATGCTGTGGCTGGTGACCTTTTTCGCAATTGTTCCCGTCGGGCTGCTGCTCTCGCATCATGAACGCTTGTCGCTGCGGAAGCTTTCCGAAGAGAGTGCGGAAGCAGAAGATATCGCAGCGGTTGAGGAAGCTACGTGAGCTGGCCGCGGCGGCTCACTGTCCGAGTCTCCGACCCTATATGCGAAATCAGCACACGTCGGCTTACTACTCGTTAGTTTGCGGGGCCGGCAAACAGCAGCAGATTCCCATCCGGATCTTTGACCACAAAATTCCTGGCGCCCCAAGGCTGCTTTTTTAGCGTCTGGTGAAAGGCAACACCAGTGGCCTGAAACTCAAGAAATAGCAGCTTGATCTCCTCCGCTGTAGCGACGGTCATAGATACAGACAACAGTTCCTCACGATCGCGCACCGTCGATTCGATAACGGGTCGCTCGACGCACCTCAGATTGAGGCGCGCGGCGTCGCGGCCCACCTGCGCATAGTACGGCGGTTTGCCGTAACTGAATACAAGCGTAAAGCCTAACTTCTCGCGAAAAAATTCGCATGATCTCTTGATATCTGTGACGAACAATTGCGGCTCGGCACTGGCAATCGTTGCTTTCGATGGCGCTGATTTGGAGAGCGACGATTTCACCTTGAGCGGCATGGTCAAAAGTCCAGTTTTCAGGGCTTGCCAACTATCGAAGCCTTCCTGTCTTGCGACCATCTCTTGCGCATCGCTGAGTCTAAAGCTCGCCGCAAGAATCTCGGAGTCGGACATATGCAGGAAACGAGGCAAATGCTCGCGGATTGGTGCGGCGACGGGATAGTGGCGCTCGCGATGCCACCGCAAAATGAGCTTGGCTTGTTTTTTCAGGTTCTCTAGATTGGGCATGCAGGCCTCCACGATGAGATCGTAGGCGGGCATTGCCCCTCGGCGATGTGCCGTTGCATCCTACATGCGCAGGTGGCAGTATCCGCGAGCGTGGCCGCGATTGTCAATAGCTCCGAACCACGTTACTCATTGACGTGCCGCACGTAAGCATTTTGTTGTATCACGGACGATACGGAAGCTAAAACATCCTGCTTGACCAAGGCCACGACGCTTGCTCGCGGAGACGCCTGCTACAATCGTCTTAATTCCCAACTGAAATCAAACACATGAAATGCCCCTTTTGCGGGTTTGAAAATGACAAAGTCGTAGATTCGCGCGAGAGCAAAGAAGCGGATTCCATACGCCGCCGCCGCGAATGCCTGAAGTGCGAGAAGCGTTTCACCACCTACGAGCGAATCGACGAAATTCCCTACATGGTGGTAAAGAAAGATGGCCGCCGCGAACGCTTTGACCGCCAGAAAGTGCTGAATGGCCTGATGCGCGCCTGCGAAAAGCGCCCAGTCCCAATCAGCCGGCTCGAGCAGATCGTTAATGAAGCCGAAACCTTCGTCATCGAATCCGCCGAGCGCGAGCGCAAGACCAGCGAAATCGGCGAGCTCATCATGAACCGCCTGCGGCGCTATGACAAGGTTGCGTATGTGAGATTCGCCTCCGTCTATCTCGACTTCAAAGATGTTCAGGAATTCATGGCCGAACTGAAGGACCTGCTGAAGGCCAAGGACGTGCCGGAGGTGAAAGGCAAGACCGCGAAGACCTGATTGCCTTATTGGGGCATTGAATCATTGAGTCATTGACTCACTAAGCTCCGTTCCGGCACCTCGGTTGGTGCGAACTATCGTGCGGTTTGCCGTGCGCGCTCGCAGGCTGAGTTCATCGCGAAGGTGGGTATAGTGGTAGAAGAGGCAGACGAAACCGTTTTTTGGCTAGAACTCCTCGGCGAGACAGGAGTAATTCGTCAAGAAAGAACGAAAGATTTATTGAAAGAAGCCAATGAACTAGTAAAGATTTTTGGTGCATCTTTGCGCACATCTAAGCAAGGTATTAAATGATTCAATGTCTCAATGATTCAATGACTAACACTTCCCACAAAATAACGCTAATCCCTGGCGACGGCATCGGCCCTGAAGTGATTCAAGCCACCGTTCGCATTCTCGAAGCCACCGGCGTCAAATTCGAATGGGAGAGCTTCGCGGCCGGCGCCGAAGCGTACGAGAAATATCATGAATACATTCCTAAAGAGCTTAGCGAATCCATTGAGCGCACGCGCATCGGATTGAAAGGCCCGGTGACCACGCCCATCGGGGGCGGGTTCTCCAGCATCAACGTGGAGCTGCGCAAGCGTTTCGAGCTCTTCGCCAACTTCCGGCCCATCCGCAATCTGCCGCATATTCCCACGCGCTATCCCGGAGTTGACCTGATCGTGGTCCGCGAAAACACGGAAGGCCTTTATTCCGGCATCGAGCACGAAGTCGTTCCCGGCGTGGTCGAGAGCATTAAGGTCATCAGCGAAAAGGCTTCCACGCGCATCTCGCGTTTTGCCTTCGAACATGCCCGCAAAAACAAGCGAAAGAAAATCCATTGCATTCACAAAGCCAACATCATGAAGATGTCGGATGGATTGTTTCTGCGCTGCGCGCGCACCGTCTCCAAAGAGTATCCCGAGATCACCTATGGCGAGCACATTGTCGACAACACCTGCATGCAGCTGGTGATGAATCCCTACCAATACGACATGCTGCTGCTGGAGAATTTCTACGGCGACATTATTTCCGATCTGTGCGCGGGACTGGTCGGAGGACTCGGCCTCGTGCCCGGCGCAAATTTCGGCCACCAGTGCGCGATCTTTGAGGCTGTCCACGGCTCGGCGCCCGATATCGCGGGAAAAAATATCGCCAATCCGACGGCCGTGTTGCGATCGGCGCTCCTTATGTTGCGTCATCTCGGCGAAGCCGACGCCGCCTGGAAGATTCGCAACGCCATCGACGAGGTCTATCGCGATCGCAGCAAACTCACGCGCGACGTAGGCGGCACGGCGGGAACATCGGAGTTTGCGGATGCGATCATTCAGGCGATGCAATCGCAGAGCGCGACGGTTGGCGGGGCCACATAGCTCGAGTTGACACGGGATATGCGTGCACATATACTGTGTAAATGAATGTTACGCTATCCATTGACGAGCAAACAGTGGAACGTGCCAGGAAGCGAGCCGAAGCTCTCGGCAAGAGCCTCAACCAGTTGATTCGCGAATATCTGCAAAAGCTGGCGGGTACAGACGATCCTGAGCGGAGTATCGAAGAGTTCCGGCGTCTTTCGGGAACCGGCGATTCTCGCGGTTGGCGCTTCAACCGCGACGAAATTCATGAACGCTCGTAGCTTCTTCGACACGAATGTTCTAGTGTATGCGGACGACAAACGTGCGGGCACAAAGCAAAGCCGCGCCATCGATCTCGTCGAAGAACACCGCCGCGATGGAACAGGCGTTGTCTCTCTCCAGGTGTTGCAAGAATATTTCGTTACCGTCACCCAAAAGCTAAATGTTCATTCGCCCCTGGCGCGGCGGAAGGTGGAAATACTTGCGGAATTCGATGTAGTCGTTCCCGACGTGGCAGATATTCTCGCTGCGATCGATCTCCACCGATTGCACGGGTTTTCTTTTTGGGACGCCCTGGTTTTGCGGGCGGCCACGCAAGCCGGCTGTAGCGTTCTGCTGACTGAAGATTTCCAGGATGGCCGTGAGATCGATGGCATTCAGGTTGTGAACCCGTTTCGAACCGGAAAATGATCGGTGTTTCCTATCTCGTGGGCGACCCGCCCTCTGTTAGACTGTTCCGTTTCGAGGAGCGTTCGGCGGCACGCCGTTTTGTCATGGGGGCATCTTGAAGGGCATTGAAATTCGATACAACCACGGATTGCATTGCTTCGCCGTTTTTGTGACGTGCGCGACTTTTGTTCTCATCATTGCCGGAGCGCTCGTGACCAGCAATGATGCCGGCCTCTCCATTCCCGACTGGCCCCGATCCTTCGGATCGTTCAGCGTTCCCGAGTTGCACGGAGGAGTCCAATACGAATGGACCCACCGTGCCATTGCCGGTTCGATCATTCTGCTCACAATTTCGATCGCCCTGTGGACATTCTTTGCTGAGCGTCGCCGCTGGATGAAATGGCTCGGCATTGCGGCTCTTGGAACCGTGATTACGCAAGCAGTGCTTGGCGGGCTCACAGTACTCCTATTCCAACCGCCGTGGGTGTCGTCCGCGCATGCCGCCGTCGCCCAGACTTTCTTCTGCATTGCGGTCGCGATCGCTGTATTCACCGGACGCCGCTGGATTGAAGAGCATCCGCGCACCGAACTCGACCAGCGCCGCCCTGCGCTGTTTACGTTGACGTTGCTTTCGATTTTTGTTCTTTATGTGCAATTGATTCTCGGCGCGATGTTTCGCCATCACGGGATGAGTTGGTGGCCGCATGTCGTCAATGCCGCCGTCGTCGCTATCGTTCTCTCCTGGACCGCAATTCGCGCCATCTCGGTTTACCCGCACGTGGACGCCGTTCGCCGTCCCGCGATCGCTATGCTCGGCCTCATGGTCGCGCAACTATGCCTCGGCTTTCTCGCCTTCATCACGCGCGTCGTGTGGGGACGTGACGCCGCCCAGCCCGAACTACCCATGGTGACCGCGACCGTAACTCACGTCGCCGTCGGAGCGCTGTTGCTGGCCACAACGGTCGTCCTCGCAATCCAAGTCTGGCGCCACGTCCCTGTTGCTTTCGAAGAGCGCGTGTCGGGTCAGGACCCGGTGGCGGCTTAGGTGCCCCTAACGACTCTGGAGTTTGATCACCCGATGCCAGATGACCCGATCGCCCTATCGATGGTGATAATTCCCTGCTCCCCGTCGTAGAATGAATTGTGACCCCGAACTCAACGGCCATTGACGTTGCTCCGCCTGCCCAGTCTGCCCAACCCGCTGCTCAAGCCATCATTAGCGTGCGCGACCTGGTTCATCGCTACCAGGACCGCACCGCGCTCAACGGCGTCACGTTCGATGTTCGTCCCGCCGAACTCTTCGGACTCCTCGGCCCGAACGGCAGCGGCAAGACGACTCTGTTCCGCATTCTTTCGACGCTCATGGTGCCCACTTCCGGCAGCGCGACCATCGCCCGCCTCGACACTGTTCGCCAGCCCGGAGCGGTCCGCCGCCGCATCGGCGTTGTCTTTCAGGCGCAGAGCGTCGACCCCAAACTCACCGCCTATGAAAATCTCTGGCATCAAGGGCATCTCTACGGCCTGCGCGGCGCTGAACTGAAAGCCCGCATCAACGAAATTCTCACGCGTGTCGGATTGCTCGACCGCGCCAGTGATCTCGTCGAAACCTTCTCCGGAGGCATGCAGCGCCGCATCGAACTCGCCAAAGGCCTGCTCCATCATCCCGAAGTATTGCTGCTCGACGAACCCACCACCGGCCTCGATCCCGGCGCCCGGCGCGACCTTTGGCAGTATCTGGCAATTCTGCGCGATCAGGAGCGCGTCTCAGTCATCGTCACTACTCACCTGATGGAAGAAGCCGAACGCTGCGATCGTCTCGCAATTTTGAACGAAGGAAATCTGGTGGCGCTCGGCACACCAGAGGCCCTCACTCGCGAAATCGGCGGCGACGTCATTCTGCTGGAAGCGCGCGACCCCCAGTCCCTGGCCGAACGCATCCGCAATAAGTTTCATGTCGATGCCACGGTGATGGATAAACACGTCCGCCTTGAAATTGAAAACGGACATCACTTCGTGCCCGAAGTAGTCGAAGCCTTCCCCGGCGAAATCCAGTCACTCAGCGTGAGCAAGCCGACGCTGGAAGATGTCTTCATCCACCGCACTGGGCATCGCTTTTGGAGTGAAGATGCAGCGGCGGCGCCGGAGGTGGGCGGAAAGAAAACAAAGAAAAACCGGCGCTAAGGCTTGGGCGCATTGGCCGCCGGCGGCGTCGGCCCACTTAGCAACTCCACAAACAGTTTGTAGAACTTCTCCGTATCCAGGTCGACCTGTATCTCCACCGGCTGCACTTCGCGCTGCGGCTTATCTTTTTCTGACCAGGTGAGCGTGTCTCCATAACCGGCGCTGCGATCGAGGTTAACGTCCATGTAGCGGACTTCTTTCTTCGTGATCACGCTGGGATCGAGCCATGCTACCGACGCAAGTTCGTCCCACAGATAATTGTAAGTGCCGCGCAGGTGCGCGTACTTGCCGATGTATTGCGCCGACGGCGTGTTGCTGGTCTTGATTTTATCGATCAGTTCATTGGTCATTCTTGTCTTCACCGAAATGTCGACCGTTGTGCAAACCATCTTTTTCCAAGGGGCGCGCAACGCGATGTGCGCCGCCTCCGGATCGAACCAGATGTTAAATTCGCGGCGCGGACTATTTACAAACTCGGGATCATCGATCCGCGGACTGAGGCTCGCTCCCATAAACACCAACTCTTTCGCCAACGTCGGAAATTCCGGATCGATAGTAATGGCGAGCGCCAGATTGGTCATCGGCCCACCCTCATAGATGGTCACTTGGTGCGGATACTTATGCACCATGCGCACCAAAAAGTGGGCCGCGTCTTCGTCGGAGGCTTGGGTCGTCGGCTTCCCTTCCGGCATCTCGCCCAGTTCGCGCGCCGCATGATATCTCGACGGCGTCCACGCTCCCAGCCAGGCGACCGCACCATAGCGCTGCTCCCACTGCTCTGCTTCTTCTTTTGTCCGAAGCAGCGGATACTCGGCGCCGCGCATCACGGGAATATCAGTGCGTCCGATCAGTTCAAGCATTCGCAGCGTGTGTGCCACCTCTTCGGTGAGCCACGCGTCGCCCGTCACCACAGTGATGCCCAACACTTCGGTCTGCGGAGATTGAATGAGCAAAAGTATTGCCTGCTGATCGGTCCCGGCCGGTCCTGCCGCATCCTGATCGATGATGATCTTGCGCCTGTCTTGAGCTCCGCACACAAGACAGCCCATCAGAACCGAAACCGCAATCGCGCTAAACCTCTGGAACCGGCACCGCCGCATTCCCACACCTCATCGCGTCGCAAGATTTTCGAAAGCGTGCCATTGTAAAGCCTAATCCGATGCGCTGCCAGTTTTGCATAAGTACCGATTGCACACACCGATTGCGGACAGCCGTGACGCCCGAATAGAATCACCACCGGAGAACTCGCGGATTCATGTCTTGGAACTGCCATTTTTCTTTTCGCCGAGGGGTCGAATCCGCATGAGAGACGGTCACGTTAAATCAGCCGATCTTCTTGCGGTCGCATGCTTCCTGGCAATCGCAACCCTTCTCGTGCCGCT
Organism: Terriglobales bacterium; assembly: GCA_049511995.1. Lineage (GTDB taxonomy): Bacteria > Acidobacteriota > Terriglobia > Terriglobales > Acidobacteriaceae > Acidiflorens. The sequence goes on along the minus strand of JBEKXO010000066.1, from coordinate 8,238 downwards.
CCTTGTTTATCCGCAAGAACCCGCGAATGGCGCCATTCTAAAAGGTTATGTCCGCGACGCCGACGGCCATCCCTTGCAGAACGCCACCGTCTCGTTGCAGCTTGCCACCGAATCCCCCGCACCCGCAGTCGCGCCCGAAAGCACACAAACCGATTCGGACGGAGCGTATCGTTTTGCGGCGCTAGCAGCGGGCGCCTACACGCTGCGCGCGCGGATGACCGGGTATAGCGAGGCAACCGTCGGTCGAATTCCTGTAGCGCGCAAAGAAATGAAGAAGATCGATCTCGTTCTAGCTCCTGCCGCGGCACCTGAACCAAACGATACATCCGCAGAAAAAACGCCGGGCGCAAAGCCGCGCACAGCGGCGCCGGAATTTTTTGATGAACCGCAATTCACCGTGGCGGGCGTGACTCCAGCCGCGAACGCTGGCGGACACGGCTCCGACAATGTAATCCGCACCAGCGAAGCGCTAGCGCGGGCGACAGTCTCATTGGACGCTTTGCCAGACCAGGAATCGACGGGCACACAGTCAAACGGCGCAGCAAACGCGCTGCCCTCGGCCGCCGCTGAAAGTTCGCTGCGCGACGAAGTGGCGCACAATCCCAAAGATGCCACCCTTCATCATCAACTCGCCGACGTCGAAGAGAAGCTCGGCCATCCGCTGGAGGCGGTGCGTGAATACCAGCGCGCGGCGGAACTTAACGCCAGCGAACCAAATTTATTCGATTGGGGAACGGAGTTGCTCACTCATCGAGCCCTCGAACCCGCGACCGAGGTTTTCACCAAGGGCAACCGCCTGTTTCCAAAATCGGCCAGAATGCTGATTGCGCTAGGCGTCTCCTGGTATGCTCGCGGCGCCTACGATCAAGCGGCGCAATGTCTCGCGTCCGCTTCCGACCTGGAGCCCGGCAATCCGACTCCTTATCTGTTTCTTGGAAAAATTCAAAGCGCGGGCGCGGCAACCCCAGAAGCTGCGGCGGAAAAAACGACACTCGCAAAATTGGAGCGATTCGTGCAATTGCAGCCCGGCAACGCGCTCGCCAATTACTATTACGCCGTCGCTCTTTGGAAGCAGTCGCAGAGCGCGGCGGGCAGTGATAGTGACACCCAGCAAAATTCCGAGGGTTCAGCTCGCGTGGAATCGCTGCTGCAAAATGCGGTACGTCTCGATCCAAGTTTTAGCGCCGCGTTTCTGCAACTCGGCATTCTCTATGCCCAGCGCGCGGACTATTCGCAGGCCATCGCGGCGTATCAGAAAGCGATTGAAGTCAGTCCCATTGAAGTCAGTCCCAAAGACAGCAGCCACGAAGATTTGACCAGCGGAAACGCGGCTCCCGATTCCGACGAGACGCTCGCCGAATCGCACTATCGACTCGCACAAGCGTACCAGCGAACCGGCGACAAGGCACACGCTCAAGAACAGCTTCAACTTCACGATCAATTCGCTAAGAAAATAAAGGAAGATACCGAACACGAGCGGCGCGAGATTCAAGAGTTTGTGATTTCGCTGCGAAAATGAGTTTAGGGGTTCGAGTTCAGATTACAGAGGTCACTCCTGATTTCACCCCTGCAATCTGACCTCGAACCTCTGACCTTTCTGCGCACCCCTAGAACGTAAGCTTGAGCGCGAATTGCACGAGACGTGGGTTGTTCACCGTCGAGTTCACCGAGCCAAATCCAGGGGCGTTGAAGTCGTTAACCGGCAGACCGAACTGCGCGTGATTGAAGAGGTTGAAGAACTCCGCCCGGAAATTCAAGCCCATGCCTTCCCGAGGCAGCGCGAATTGCTTGATGACGGAGAAGTCGGTGTTGACGAAGTCCGGACCCACGACCGGGACGCGATTCGCATTCCCCAATTCGCCTGGCGTCGCTGCGGGAAAGCAGGCCGTGTTAATCCACTGTTGCTTGCCGTGGTCGGCCGCGTACGCATCGCAACCAGAAACCTGGTTCGGGCGGTTATAGTTGTTCCCGTTGCCGCCGTTGTTGAAGGAAACTCCAGACTGGTTGTTGCTATCGATCAGCGGGTCTGGGAACCCGGAGGAGATATGTTCGATAAGCGTCACTTGCCAATTCCCGAGAGCTGTGTTGGTCGCTTCATTCCAATCGCCCCCAAACTTTTTGCCTCTGCCGAACGGCAAGTCGTAGATGATGCTGGCCGTGAAATTGTTATCGAGGTTGATCTGCGACAACCCCCAATCCAGCTTCTGCCAATTCGGAAGCGGGAAATAGGGCGCACTCAACTCGGAACCCAAACCATCGGAGAGACCGTTATCGTAGGTGCGAGAGTAGGTATAACTTATCAAAGCATAGAGGCCATATCGTGGCGTCTTGGTCTCCGCTTTGATTTGCAGCGAGTTGTAGGTGGTCTGGCCGAGATCGCCAAACAACAAGACAGCGTTCGCGTTCGGAACCTTATAGTTTGGCACATACTGGGAGCCGTCGGGATTGCACCCGATGGTGTAGCCGGGTACCGTACACGCCGGACCGGTGGTGTTTAAGTCATTTCCGGCGAGCAGAATGTGATGGCCGCGTGCGCCTGCGTAGCCGGCTGTGAGCACGACATTCCCCGGCAACTGACGTTCAACGTTCGCGTTGAACTGCTCAACCATACCGTGTTTGAAATTCGTTTCTTGATTAAACAGTGTCCCGCTGAATGACGATAGCGTTGGCGGAGTAGGGTAAGAGAAAAAGGCGTTGGACATACTAACGCCAGTAACGGCATAAGTGCCAGCCTTGTAACAGTAAGAGGTCGCGACGGGCGGGCAGCCAACTGGTTGCGTTCCAAACGTTATTCCAGAGTTTTCTGCAAGCCCAAACTCGTCGGACTCGGCGAAGAATGGCGGATTCTGCCACAGGCCTTGGGCTCCCATGCTCCAGGCGGAATCGTGGAAGATGCCGAAGCCAGCCCGGAGGACGGTTTTGTCGCTGCCGAGCAACTTATACGCCAGTCCAATGCGTGGCTCGTAACCCGTCCAATCCATATTCACGCCAGCCGACGAATTCACACCACTCTGGTTGGCAATGAGCAACTGCCCCGTGGTCGGAATGAAGTCTGCCATCCGGTTATGTTCTTCCGATATGGGAGTGGTCATGTTATAGGCAAAGCCCAGATTGACGGTCAGGTCTCTGGTGACTCTCCAATCATCCTGAATGAAGGGCCGGATAATTTTCCAGCGACGGCCGGTGACAGGCCCGTTGTAGGTCTGATCATGCTCGGAGACGCCTAGCAGGCCGAGCAGAACATCCGCTGCGTCATTACCCGGAATATTCACCCCGCCACCGCTAAATCCGCTAAAGGTGCCAATTGCGCCGGGGATCCAGAATCCATCCTGAAAAGCCTCAGCGCCTACGTTCATTTGGTTGGCTCGCAACCCGAGCCCGATCTTGAAGTCATGCTTGCCGCGAATCAAATCCAGGGTATCGCTGAATGAAAAGATATTGGTTCCACCCTGAAACGGAGAGTAGCCGCGATCACCCAGCGACCAATATCCGCCCTCCATCAAGGTGGAAACCAAGCCGCAGCTATAGGCCCCAGCGGCGCAGGTGTCGCCGCCATTCGGGCAGCCAAGGTTGGCTCCCGGGATGCCGCCGGGCACGAGCGTATTGGAGGCACAAGTACCCGTTCCCTGGGAAAGGATGTAATCGAAAATCCGGTTGTAACCAAAAGTAGCCTGGTTGATCGTCGTCGGAGAAAACGTGTGCGTCTCGCCGATAGCCGCCTGGCGCGCGTGGTTGATAATTCGCTGGTTGCTGCCGAACGCGCTGGCCTCGGCGAACGATCCAACTCCGCCGCCTCCCGGTACGTAGGAAGCCGCCTGATCGTAGCTAAAACGGCCAAACACGCTGTCGTTGGTAGAAATATTATGGTCTAAACGAATGTCAAACTTGGTCTCGTCGAGACTGCGCACGGGTTGGTTCACAAAGTTGAAGGAACAGCCAGGGGTGGGTGGGCATCCTGCATTGGCGTTGGTCGCGGGGTAAAGGTTAAGCAAGGCCTGTCCGATGTTGTTGCCAAGCCAGTGGAACCGGTTGGTATCTTATTACAGGGCGTTCCCTGGGCCTGTTGCAGGTTTGCGGCGGCGGGCAAAGGGTTACCCGAACCATCGCACTGGAAATAAATATTCGGATAGGTGCCGGGGTCTGTTGAAGCTCCTAGCATATACGGATTCACAATTACCAATCCTGAAACGGGATTGCCAAAGTTGTCTGCGCTGAAATCGCCGCCGCGCATGGCCGCCGTAGGAAGCAATCCCGTAGAGGCTATGCCGTGGCGTTGGTCCTTTTGCTCGCCATCGAGAAAAAAGAAGGTCTTGTTTTTTTGGATGGGTCCGCCGATCGAGCCGCCATATTGATTCAAATTGAATTTTTCCGCAGAGGTCGCAAAGAAACTCTTGGCGTCCAGGTCAGTGTTGCGCAGAAATTCGTACAGCGATCCGTGGTATTGATTGGCGCCCGATTTCGTCGTCACAAGTACCGTCGGGCCTGCCCGCGTGCCGTATTCCGCGGAGTAGTTGTAGGTCAAAACCTTGAATTCCTGGATGTCGTCAATCGAGGAAAAAATCCCAATTCCACCAGAAGTCAATTCGTTGTTGTCCACGCCATCCAGAAGCCAATCCGTAGCGTTAGGGCGCGAACCGCCGACCGACAAAGAGAACGAGCCGCGCGCGGCCACTTCGCTGTCAGCGCCTTGAGTGAAGAAACTGGTCGGGTTCGTTTCCTGCGTGGCGCCGGGCGTCAGGCTGGCCAACTGGACGAAGTCGCGTCCGTCCAACGGCAACTGAGCCACTTGCTGCTCCGTGATGACTTGGCCGAGGCTTGCGTTCGAGGTTTCAACCGTAACTTCATTCGCATTGACTTCAATCGTCGAACTAACTGAGGCAGGTTGGAGCGAGAAATCGATTTCGAGCTGTTCGTTGACTTGCAGGCGAATATCCTTCTGCTCTGAAGTCCTAAATCCCTGCGACTCCACGTGGATGGTGTACATGGAGACGGGCAGCAGCGGCACGAGGTAGTGTCCGGAGTCGTCGGTCTTGGTTTCACGCGTCAGGCCGGTAGCTTGGGAAGTGATTCGCACACTCGCGCCAGCGATTACAGAGCCAGTTTTATCGGCAACGTTTCCCGCGAGGGTTCCGTTCGCTTGGCTGTAAAGACGTGGACAAAGGAAAAACACCGGGCACAAAACCGCTACCAGCAGCGCTATTCTTCTAAGCATTAATCTCCGCCTTTTTGCGGCCACCGGCGTTCGTCGACGCAGTGGCTATTTAGACTCTGACTTCTCAGCGTGTAAATACCGACCGAAGCAATCGGGAGCGATCCCGTTTTAGCGATGGGTCATATAAATAGATTAGAAATGCAAAGTCAAGAGTTTTTGTGGCGAAGCAGGGGCATGCGCTCGTGCCAGAATAGGAATTCAGTTTTTCATAATGCCTATGCTTTCACGGATTTTCTGACAACGCCGACTGCGATACTCGCCAATCGCGGCTCGGGACGGGACTCCTCCCGCGAGAATGGCAGTGTTGCCGTCATGCCTTCTAATTTCAATAGAAGTTGGCTTCCGCGCTGACCGAGGTTTTTTTTCCGGCGAGACCTCACCGTGGTTCATCCGTTCGCTCGGGCCACCAGTAAAATTCCCACGCAGTAAAAGAGGAACATCAGCGTCAGATACATTTTGGCCTTGGCGGGAGCACCCGCGAATTCCTTCCAGGCGAGAACTCCCCAGAGCGCGGCAACCATCGGCGCGGATTGTCCGATCGCGTAGGAAATCGCCACGCCCGTGTAGCTGGCGGCGACCAGATTGAACACCATGCCGACGCCCCATATGACTCCGCCAAGCAGGCCAAGGGCGTGGCCGGAGCTGGGTCCGCTGAAGAAACCCGCAAAGCTCACCGGCCCGCCGACCAGCGGATGCCTCATGAAATATGTATTCCAGATCGCGCAGGAGAGCAGTGCGCCTAGCGTGAGGAATACGGCAATGCTGTACGGGCCAAGCGTGTTGCCGTTGGTCATGGCACGCGCCACGAACGGAGCCCAGAGACCCATTAAAACGCCAGATACCACTGAGACAACGATGCTCTTCTTCGAGACCGAGCGGCCGGCAATTGCGAGGCTGCCATAGGCTTTTCCGTCGAGGACGACCGCGATGAATGCGCACGCAACTCCCGCAGCGAGAAGCGCCGCATTTCCCTTCGGCTGCAGCGCGTAGCTCGAAATCACGCCGACGACGAGCGCAATTCCGATGGAAACGGGAAACGCGATGGCGAGTCCGGCCATATCGATCGCGGCCACCAGCAGCAGGTTCGCGAGATTAAAAATGGCGCCGCCGACCATTGTGAAGACGATATTATTGGTGTCGGCGGAGTGAACGTTGTTCAAGAAACTGGTCGTATCATGGCCCGTGCTGCCGATGGTCAGCGCGAGAATAAGCGAGATCACGAAAATGCCGACCGCGTAATCCCAATAAAACAATTCGAAGCGATAATTTTTCACGCCCTTGTAAGTATTGGCCCAGGAACCCCAGCAGATGGCGCTCGTGATCATCATCGACAGTGCGATACCCAGACTGTGGGGCGTAAACATCGTTTCTCCTTGGTTGATATCTTGCTTTACAACAGCGCTGCACCGTGAGTTTACTTGCCGCGAATTCTCGAAACAAATAGTTGCAGGAACCGGTCAGCGTCAACGTCCACGCAAACCTTCGCATTGGGCTCAACCTTGTCGACGCCCTCGACCATGTAGCGGTCGCCATGCAGCACGTTGCGCTCGACCATGTCGTGGCGGTTAGCCACAGTCTCGCCGCGTGTGAACTCGCCGCGTGTTTCAACATCGACGTGCATCGGCGATGCTTTCACCAGCGTTGCGTCAATCGCTACGCCGACGGCGAGCGGATCATACATCGGCGCTCCGCTAAAGCCGAACTTGGCTGACAGATCGACCAGGTAGTGTGCAACCTGATAGATGAAGTCGTTGATAGGCCCGTGCGTCTGCCCGAGTTGCTCGAGATACTTCGTCGAGAACAGTGTCTTGTCGCCGACATCGAGGCCGACCATGGTCAGCGGCCAACCAGCCTGGAATACGACCTGCGCGGCCTCCGGATCGTTGTAGATGTTGGCTTCGGCCGCAGCGGTCGAATTTCCTCCGGTGATCGAGCCGCCCATGAGAATAACCTCTTTGACCAGCGGAACAATCGACGGATCTTTCTCCACCGCGAGAGCAACGTTAGTGAGCGGACCGATCGGCACGAGTGTGATCTCATGCGGAGCGGCGTGCACCATCTCGATAATCAGGTCGGGACCGTAACGTGAATCGACATGGCATTTGCTCGGCGGCAATTCGATATTCGCCAACCCGTTCTTGCCATGCCAGAACTCGGCCGTAATCAATTTCTGAAAAAGCGGATGTTGCGCCCCTGCCGCAACTGGAATATCGCACCGATTGGCCAGCGACATCATGCGCAACGCGTTCTCAAGCCCCTGCTTCGCAGTTACATTGCCGGGCACCACGGTGACGGCGCGAACGTCGAGTTCGGCCGAATTCAGTGCCAGCATCAAGGCCATGGCATCGTCGGACCCTGGGTCGGTATCGATAATGATTTTCTTGCCAGCGGCGGACGCGGGAACGGCCAGCGTCACCGCGAGGAATATGGAAAGAATTACGTTGACCGAGAGCTTTTGGTGGATTCGAAGACCACGGCGCGGGGTAATCAGAAGTCAGCCTCTCTATATTGAATCTTGCAGGGTGCGGGAATCGCGCCGTAGCGTAGTCGCGCAACCTCCCGCTGTCAAGGCGAAATCAGAATCATCATTTATATCGTATGCGCTATAGAGTTGCACATCTGCCGTACAATTGCATGGCAACTTCAGGGTTACTGGAGGTTTCGCAGTTTGCGACCTCGCCGCTGAAGAAGCCATCTAAAGTGAAGGGTATTTAGCGGTAACGCTAAGCCAACGCTCTGAGCCGATTCGCGGAAAAGATCATGCCGTTCGAGCACAACGAGTTTCGCAGCCTTACCACGCACGCTTCTGCTGGCAGCGGTGCGATTGCCGAGCTCTCCGGGCGTCCCTTGCTGCCAAATACCGGAATCCCTCTCAACCTCGATTGGGTGCGCGAGGTACGCGTCAATACCAGTGCTGTCGAGCGTCGAGCGCAATCGCAGGTCGCGCGCCGGACCGTGAAAAAAGAATGGCAGGCGGCATGGCTGCTGCGCGCGATCTCCTGCATGGATCTGACGACCCTCTCCGG
>JBEKXO010000065.1:0-21975 GCA_049511995.1 Terriglobales bacterium | reverse complement strand
CTATTTTCTGAACTCCGAGGGCACGGTCGCGCGCACGGGCACCTCCCACTACGCCATATACATCACCGCATCGACCCAGGCCCCTGATGGCATGTTGCTGCAACGCTCGCACGGTGATCAGGGAAACGACCTCAAAGACCTTCCCTCGCGCGAACAATTTCTCAAGACGACGGTTCAGCTCCGCGACACGCTGAAGTCGCTGCGCGATGCTCCTGTCGTCGAAGAGGAATACCGCGGCCCGGTTCTGTTCTCGAATGACGCTGCCGCCACGGTCGTCAGCGACTTGGTCGAGCCGAATGTTCTCGGCAAGAAGCCGAAGCTAGGTGAAAACGCCCGCACCATCGGCCATTGGGCCAGCAGCTACAAATCGCGCGTGCTGCCCGATTTCATCAATGTCTTTGACGACCCGACAATTTCTACCATCTCAGGCAAGCGCCTCTTCGGTAATTACGCAATCGATGACGAAGGCGTTAAGGCGCAGCGCGTTTCGCTGATCGAAAAAGGACAGCTCATCGCCTACCTCGTCGGGCGCGAGCCGATTCGCGATTTCCCGGTTTCGAACGGACACGGCCGGTCCGCCGCCACGGCAGCGCCCGTACCGCTGGTCGGCAATCTGATCTTGCAGTCAGTCAATCCGCAATCCGACGCCGACCTCAAAAAGAAGCTGATGGAAATGTGCAAGCAGCGCGAACTGCCTTACTGCCTCTACGTTCAGACCATGGGCCCGAGGCTGACGCCGCGACTGCTCTATCGCGTCTGGTCGAAAGATGGCCATGAAGAGCTGGTGCGCGGTGCCGTCTTCGGAGACCTAGACATCCGCTCGTTGCGCAGCAATCTGATCGCGGCGGGCAACGCCCTCGATGTTGAAGACCACTTGGAGCCAGTCCCGTACAGCGTTGCCAGCCCATCGCTCCTGTTCGACGAGCTGCAGGTCAAGCGCACGCAATCCGCCAAGCAGAAACTACCCGAGTATTCGGCGCCGCCATTGAGTCAAACGGCCGGGCACCGGTGACAAGGGCGTTTGAAGCCGATAAATGCGATGAATTTTGTACGGCCGAATTTGTACGGCGGTGTCCTAATCGAGCTTTCTACCACGGAGGCACGGAGACACGGAGAACCCCAACCGCTCGGCAAAACCTTTCTCTCTTGGTTTTTACAGGTTCGAGGTCTTCTCCGTGACTCCGGGCCTCCGTGGTGAAAAAAACAAATCGGGACGCTTCTTTCGATAGGGCGTCCTTGACACCCGGCGAGCCGTCCGGCATTCTATTTGACTTAGGGATAAGGTCCGTTTCTTTCTGTGCCGTTCCGGTCGGAACCGGGACGCGGCATCGCCGGCTCTAGCCTGTAGGTTGTAGGATCTCCGGCCATAGAAGAAAACAATTCCCGCAGTCGCCAGAGAAAGCAGATAGCAGCAAACTTGTGCCGAGTTCCGCTCGGCGCAGCCCGAAAGGGCGCTTCCGGCGGCCGCGGTTCAACCACTTATTTCGTTACAGGGGATCGACTTGGCAGTGGAAATGATTTTGTCAGCGTTACCGGGTAGGTTGGCGTTGTGGTTGCAGCTACCCGGCGGCAGCGGTCTGCTCGGGCTGGCGCCCCTGCTTTTTATTTTTGCGATCTTTTACTTCCTGCTGATCATGCCCCAGCAGCGCAAGCAGAAAAAGTGGCAGGCCATGCTCGGCGAACTAAAAAATGGCGACCGGATCGTAACCAGCGGCGGCCTCCGCGGAACCATTGTCAGCCTCAAGGACGATTCGCTGACGTTGCGCGTGCCGCCCGATAATATAAAGCTAGAAATCAGCCGCGCATCGGTGGTATCGGTGACCACGGCGGAAGAAGGAAAGTAGATGGTCGATGGTCGTTAGTCGTTCGTCGTTCGCGAAACGACGCTGCTTTTAGCTAACGACGAACGACTAAAGACGATCGACGGTTTTTCATGAATAAGAATCTTACTTGGAAGTTAGTCACCATCATCGCAATCCTGGTCGTCTTCCTGTTCGGCATCTTCGGGGTTCCGAAGGACTGGTCGGGCAAGGGCATGCTGGCGGCGATCACCGACCGCATTCATCTTGGCCTCGACCTGCGTGGCGGCACGCACCTTATCCTTCAGGTGCAGGTCAATGACGCGGTCAATGTCGACTCCGACAATGCGATTGCGCGCCTTAAAGAAGATATGCGCACGCATAAGATCAGCTACGCCGACATCGCCAAGCCCGATCCGGTCAACCATCCGGAGATGATTGTCGTCAAGGGCGTTCCTCCCGAACAGACCAGCGATTTCAAGAGCATCATCTCCGACCGGCTGCCCGACTACGACGCGACTTCAGGCGCGGAAAATTCGTGGACGGTTGCGATGAAGGCGCAAAACTTGGCTGACCTCAAAAATCGCGCCGTCGCCCAGGCCATTGAAACCATCCGCAATCGCATCGATCAGCTCGGCGTAAGCGAGCCGGTCATCCAGGAGCACGGCCTAGGCCAATATCAGATTCTGGTGCAGCTTCCTGGTGTGGATGATCCGGCGCGGGTCAAAGAGATCATGCAGTCGACGGCGATGCTCGAGATCAAGCAATCGCTCGGAGGCCCATATTCGAGCCAGGAGCAGGCGCTGCAAGACCACGGTGGCGTGCTCCCGCCGGATGCTGTCCTGATGCAAGGCAAGAGCATTGGTTCGCGCACCAGCGACACCGGCGAGCAGTGGTACATCATTTCGCGTGCCTCGGCCGTAACCGGCAGCGATCTGCGCGACGCGCAGCCGGGCACTGATGAAAATGGCCAGCCCGAGGTGAAGTTCATCCTCACCGGCGAGGGCGGCCGCAAGTTCCAAGCCTTCACCTCCGCTCATATCGGCGACAGCCTGGCCGTTGTCCTCGACAAGAAAGTGCAGGAGGTCGCGACCATCAAGAGCGCCATCAGCGACAGCGGCGTCATCACCGGCCGCTTCACCGATCAGGAGACGCACGATCTTTCCATGACGCTGCGTTCGGGTGCGCTGCCCGCCGGCATCAAGTATCTCGAAGAGCGCACGGTCGGGCCATCGCTCGGCGCCGATTCGATTCGTTCGGGCGTTCGCGCGGCTGTGTTCGGCATGCTCGCCGTCCTCATCTTCATGCTGATCTACTACCGCTGGGCGGGCGTGAATGCGGACATCGCGCTCATCCTCAACCTGGTCATCCTGCTGGGCTTCATGGGCTATTTTGGAGCGGTGCTGACGCTGCCCGGAATTGCTGGCGTGATTCTGACGGTCGGCATGGGCGTCGATTCAAACGTTCTGATTTTCGAACGCATCCGGGAAGAATTAAGAAACGGCAAGACGCCGCCGTCGGCGGTGGAGCAGGGCTTCAGCCACGCCTGGATCACGATCGTCGATACGCACGTTACGACGATTGTTTCGGCCGCGATTTTGTTCCTATTCGGAACCGGCCCGGTAAAAGGTTTTGCCACGACGCTGGTTTTTGGTCTCGCGGCCAACCTGTTCACAGCAGTCTTTGTATCGCGAGTTATTTTTGATTGGGTGCTGAGCCGCAAGCAGCGCGGCGAAGCGTTAAGTATTTAAGGGACGCTGTTCGTCGTTCGCTTTTCGCGAAGAGGTGTTGGGCGAACAGCGAAGGACGAAAAGCGAAAAGCGGACTTTTGAAGGGATCGTAAGCAGCGTGGAATTCTTTAGAAATACAAACATCGATTTTCTCGGGAAAAAGTGGTACTTCCTCACCTTCTCGCTGGTCTTCAGCGTCGCCGGAGTGCTCTCCATGGCGTTCTGGCACGGCATCCCGCTGGGAGTCGATTTCCGTGGCGGCACGCTGGTCTATGTGAAGTACGCGCACACGCCCGATCCATCCGCCATTCACAACGAGATCGAACGCGCCGGCCTGAAGAACGCCCGCGTTCAGCGCTATGGCCAGCCCGGCAATAACGAAGTTCTGATCGCCCTCGATATTCAGGAGACCAGCGAACAGGCTCTCGACAAGGGCAAAATCCAGATCATGCAGGCGCTCGAAAGCCATGCCATTCCGGGCAAGCAGGATCTCAATAACTCGAGTTCTTTAGCCATCGCGAATTATCTTTTGGAGAAGGATCCGCTTCACCTTGGATCGGGCAGCGATGCTAACCCGCGCTACATGGCCGTAGCTCAGGCCATTGTCGACTATCGCGACAAGACAAAGAGCGGCGTCCTCGAATCCATCGACGAATTGAAAAACGCCGCCGATCCCGCTGTCGTCGCCTCGCTCCGAGAAAATTTCTTCGTCTCCGACTTCGGCATCCGCAACGTAGAAATCGTCGGTCCGCAAGTCGGGCAGCAACTGCGCAAGCAGGCTATCCTGGCCACTCTTTATTCGCTGGCCGGAATGCTCGTCTACCTGGCTTTACGCTTCGAATGGATTTACGGGGTCGCTGCCGTGTTGACCGTTTTCCACGACACGCTGATTACCGTCGGGGCCTTTTCGCTCTTGGACCGGGAAATCTCGCTGACCGTTATTGCCGCGATCCTGACCCTGATCGGATACTCCAATAACGACACCATCGTCGTCTTTGACCGCATCCGCGAAAATATCAAGCTGCTGCGGCGCGACAAGCTGGCCGACATCGTCAATAAGAGCATCAATCAGACGCTGAGTCGAACTATCTTGACAGCGGGCCTGACTTTCCTTACCGTGCTTGCTCTGTTTCTTTTTGGCGGCGAGGTGTTGCATAACTTCAGCCTCGCCCTGGTCATCGGCATTTTGATCGGGACCTATTCCTCGATCGCGATTGCCGCGCCGATTCTGGTCGCCTACCAGGAATGGCGCGGGGAGCGCGGCAAAAAGCCGATCGCCATGCCGTTGCGTCCGGGCAACACCGGCTCGGCGCAGCCGAAAGAAAAAGTTAAGGTGTAATTCTGATTTACTGGCGTAGAATCATTGACCTGCCCGAAGAGGCGGGATTTCCGAGGCGCAAATAGCTTCAAAATGAGGGAGCAAAGACCAGACGGGCGGTGTCTAAACATTCGAATGGTCTGGTGTGTGTAGGAGAAGCCTATGTTTGAAGACAGCCTTATCGAGTCAGGGAACAGATTCAAGGCCAAGCGCCGGTTGAGCACTACTATCTTGTCGTTCACGGGGCAATTCGCTCTCATCGGGGTGCTGATTCTCATCCCGCTGATCTACACCGACGCACTGCCCAAGACCCAGCTGATGACGTTCCTGGTCGCACCGCCTCCGCCCCCTCCTCCTCCTCCGCCCCCTGCAGCCGCCCCTGTCAAAGTCGTGAAGATGGTGAGCGAGGTCGTGAATGGTCAGTTGCGCGCTCCCACCAAGATTCCGCAGAAGATTCAGATGATCAAAGAAGAAGAAGCTCCGCCGGATCTGGGCGCGGGCGGTGTACCGGGAGGCGTACCGGGTGGAATTCCCGGAGGCTCGGCCGGTGGCGTTATCGGCGGCATCCTCAGTTCGACTCCGGTAGCCGTTCCCAAAGTGGCCACGCCGCAGCGCGTGCGCGTCTCCACTGGCGTAGCGACTGGTCTTTTGATCAGAAAAGTTACGCCCAACTATCCGCAATTGGCAAAACAGGCCCGTATTCAGGGCTCGGTTGTTTTGCAGGCCGAAATCAGCAAAGACGGCACCATTCAGAATCTGCAATTAATCAGTGGGCACCCGATGCTGGCGCCGGCGGCCATCGAAGCCGTAAAACAATGGCGCTATAAGCCTTACCTGCTCAATGGCGAGCCGGTGGCGGTGGAGACCCAGGTGGTTGTGAACTTCAGCTTGTCGGGGGGCTAGACACTCCGGACGAGTTGGTTTTGTGGCGGTCAAGAGCTCTCCCCCGTCCGATTTTTCCCAAGACGGGAGACCAAGGCGCCTTTTTGGCACCAGGGCAACTCCGCCTACTATGGTTTTCTTGCATCAAACGTTTCATCAGTAAGGTTTGCGGAGGAACCAGGTTTCGAGGCGCTCGGTCGCATCGGCGACGGCAGGCGTCCGAAATCAGCCAGCCCCGTGCGTGGGGAACGGCATCAAAATTGGTTCTTTATGCATCCTGTTATGCCGCAGCCTTCCCGCAAGAGTGAGAGGGAGTTCGGCATTACTGTCCGGGTGAGTGTCAGTAAGCGCTGAAGTCCGGGAAATTTCAAAAGCGCTCACATTAATGAGCGCGACACAGTTCCGAGGAGGAATAGCAACTCATGGTAGCAAACCTGGCAACAGTCGCACTCTGTAATGTCCATCTTTTCGCCGCTTGGCTGTTTCAAGACAACAGCTCTGTCGGTTGGGACCCGATTTCGCTCTGGAAGCAGATGGGTATTCTGGCGAAAGTCGTGGTTATCGTTCTCTTCATCATGTCGGGATGGTCGATTGGTGTGATGATTGACCGCTGGATGGCTTTCAACGCCGCCCGCAATCAGTCCCGCTCTTTCGCTCCCGCGGTTGCCGGAGCGCTGCGCGAAGGCAAGATTGACGAAGCAATCAAGGTCGCCGAGCGCAACAAGAAGAGCCATCTGGCCAAGGTGGTCACCGCTGGTCTCATGGAATTCAAGGCTCACCAGGATAGCCCTGGCGAAATCCCCGGCGAAACCATCGAAGCTTCGAAGCGCGCTCTCGAGCGCACTGAAGCCATCGTGCACGCCGAACTGAAGCGTGGCTTGGGCGGTCTTGCGACGATCGGTTCGACGGCTCCCTTCGTGGGACTGTTCGGGACCGTCGTCGGCATTCTGAACGCCTTCAACGGCATCGCCAAGGAGAAAGCAACCGGTCTGGCGGCAGTCGCCGGTGGTATTTCCGAAGCGCTCGTCACGACCGCCGTCGGCCTGTTCGTCGCCATCCCGGCCGTCATGATGTTCAACTATCTAACCGGTCGCGTGGAAGCGTTTGACGTGGAGATGGATAACTCCTCGAGCGAACTGATCGATTACTTCCTCAAGCGCCGGAGCATGCGCCGGTCGTAGTAGTAAGACCGCATAGTAAGACCGCAAGTTGTACCCATGAGTTGCCAGTGGCTGGCCGGGTGGAAACGCCCGGCTTTCCACAAAGCAAGTTGGGGACGCCGCGGTAGCGACGCAAGCGTAAAGCAGGAGACAGAATTCCATGGCATTAGCGAAACGAAACGAAGCAGCCAACGTTACTTCCGACATCAACGTCACCCCAATGGTGGACGTGATGCTCGTGCTGCTGATCATTTTCATGGTCGTCACGCCCATGTTGCAGCACGGCATGCCCGTCGATATGGCCAAGGTCAATAATCCCGAAGACATGCATGACGCCGATAAAGAAGACGCGCTGCAGATCGCCATCACGCGCGATGACAAAGTTTTCTTTGGCACCGATCTGGTCAAACCCGACGACCTGACGCAGAAGATCAAAGATAAGCTCACCAACCGGACCGACAAGCGCGTCTTTTTGAAGGCGGATGCGCGCGCGAAGTTTGGCTGGGTAGTCGAGGTCGTCGACGATGTTCGCGCCGCCGGCGTTGATCAGCTCGGCCTTTTGACCGAGCAGAAGAAGGCCGGACAACTTGCTCCGCCCCCCGGCGCGACCACGCCGACAGGCGGACAATAGCGGCAATTTTTTAATCGCCGCAAGAGTAGTAAAGAGTAGTAGCGATACAGGAGATTTTTATGGCCATGGCCGTCGGCCCCAAAGGGGGCCAGAACGCTAACATGAACGTCACGCCGCTGATCGACGTGCTGCTGGTGTTGCTGATCATTTTTATGGTGATCACGCCCCTGACGCCAAAAGGGTTGGATGCGTTGGTGCCGCAGCCGCCGCCGAAGGATCAGAAACAGCCGCCGCCCACGCCCGATCGCACCATTGTGGTGCAACTGATCGATCACGGCGCCGGCAACCCTCCCGGACTGAAGATCAACACCGACGAAGCGACGTGGGAAACCTTGCAGGGCCGGTTGGAAGATATTTTCAAGACACGCGCCGAGAAGGTCATGTTCGTGAAGGGCGATGACAACGTCCCCTTCGCCGACGTGGCCAACGTCATCGACATAGCGCATTCCGCCGGTGTCGATAAAGTCGGCCTGATCACCGCCAAGATCGAAGCGGGCGGTTAGACCGCTAGATGTTTGGTCGATCACGTCAGTGAGCGAACTGAGGAAACTTCGTCGAATCACCTCTAGTTGTCATCCCGAGCAGAGCGAGGGATCCGCAGTTCGCCACAGCAGTCAGGGTCCCTCGCTTCACACTCCGCACCAAAGGGAGATTCATAAAGCAATGAAAATGAGAACTACGCAAAAAGTCCTGGTCTTGTTTGCCGCCGCCCTGGTGATGCTGGCCAGCACAGGTTGCAGCAAGCTGAAGGCACGCGATCATCTCAACAAAGGCGTGCAGGCGTACAAGAACTCCAAGTTCGAGCAGGCGATTGACCACTTCCAACAAGCTGTTGCCCTCGATCCGAGCCTCATCAACGCCCGCTTGTATCTGGCTACGGCTTATGCCCAGCAGTACATCCCCGGTGCCGATACGCCAGAGAACAATCGCAACGCTGAGCAGGCCATCGACGAGTATAAGCAGGTTCTGCAGGTCGATCCCAGAAACATCAACAGCGTCAAGGGTATCGCCTATCTCTACCTGCAGATGAAGAAGTTCGACTTGGCGAAGCAGTACTACAAAAAAGCTTCTGAGGTCGATCCCAATGACCCCGAGCCGTATTACTCGGTCGCCGTCATCGACTGGACACAGACTTATGTGCCGCGTCAGGAAGAGCGCGCCAAGCTTGGCATGAAGCCGGACGACGCCCTGCCCGCCAAGGACAAGAAGGTCTGCGCCACGATCAGGGAGAAAAATACTCCGAATGTCCAGGAAGGCATCGACAACCTGAATAAGGCGCTTCAGCTTCGTCCCGATTATGACGATGCCATGGCCTACCTGAACCTGATGTATCGCGAGCGCGCCGACATCCAATGCGATGACCCGGCAGCCCGTTCCGCCGACTTGAAGACGGCCGACGAGTGGGTCGACAAAACCATGGCCACCAAGAAAGCCAAGGCAGAAAAACAGCCCGGCGCAGGCGGCATCGTCATGGATCAGAAGCAGTAAATCACCTTTACTTTGTAACCCAGGCCTCGCGCTCTTCGCTGCGGGGCCTTTTTACTTTCCGGCGCGATGCTCGGATTCGCCAATCTTCGGATTTGCCATGCTTCGGTCCAAAAGCACAACGGCAGGTGATTCGTATCACGCACTTCTCCACGCCGACAGGTAAAATCAACAGCGGCGCATCGCCCGCTGTCGTGGCGCGCTCGCGCAGTACGCATCAGGCATGTTCAAGAAGATTCTGATCGCCAATCGAGGAGAGATCGCGGTGCGCGTCATGCGCGCTTGCCGCGAGATGGGTATCTCCACCGTCGCTGTCTATTCCGACGTCGATCGCGCTTCGCTCCACGTTCGCAAATCGGATGAAGCCTATCCTATCGGCCCCGCGCCTGCCGCCGAATCTTATCTTCGAATGGATAAGATTCTCGACGTGGCCAAACGCTCGGGTGCAGAAGCCATTCATCCTGGTTACGGATTTCTTTCAGAAAATGCAAAGTTCGCCCAAGCCTGCGCCGATGCGGGCGTGAAATTTATCGGCCCCACTCCGCACTCCATGAATTTGATGGGCTCGAAGACCAGCGCCCGCCAGCAGATGGAAAAAGCCGGCGTGCCCTTCGTTCCCGGAACCTCGCGAGGCCTCGCCTCCGCCGAAGAAGGTGAGCAAGCCGCCGAACGCATTGGCTACCCCGTGATGTTGAAAGCTGCTGCTGGCGGCGGCGGCAAGGGGATGCGCCTGGTGCACACGCGCCATGAACTTCGTTCCGCCCTCGAATCGGCGCAGAGCGAGGCACAGCGTTCATTTGGAGACAGCGAAGTTTATATTGAAAAAGCAATCATCAATCCCCGCCACATCGAGATGCAGGTGCTCGCCGACGAGCACGGCAATACAGTTTGGCTCGGCGAGCGCGAATGCTCCATCCAGCGCCGTCACCAGAAAGTTCTCGAAGAGTCGCCGTCGCCCATTGTCGATCCCGACATGCGCCGCCGCATGGGCGACGTCGCCGTCAAAGTCGCGCAAGCCGCCAACTACACCAACGCCGGCACCATAGAATTCCTGGTCGATCAGCAAAAGAATTTCTACTTCCTGGAAATGAACACGCGCCTCCAGGTAGAACATCCGGTCACCGAATTAACTACCGGACTCGATCTCGTTCATCTGCAGATTCGCATTGCAGCCGGTGAGAAGCTGCCCTTCGTGCAGTCCGACATATCGATCCGCGGACACGCCATCGAATGCCGCATCTACGCCGAAGATCCCGACAACAATTATTTTCCCAGCCCCGGCAAAATCACCGTGCTCCTCCAGCCATCAGGCCCCGGGATCCGCCGCGACAGCGGTATGTACGAAGGCTGGAATGTTCCGATGGATTACGATCCGCTGCTCGCGAAACTGATCGGCTACGCGACCGACCGGCCGCAAGCCATCATGCGACTGGAGCGCGCGCTCTACGAATATTTTGTGGCCGGCATCAAGACCAATATTTCTCTCTTCCAGCGCATCCTCGGAGACGCCGACTTCCAAGCCGGAAAACTCGACACCGGATACCTCGATCGCCTGCTGGCAAAAGCCAATCCCGCCGTAGCGTCACTCGCGCCCAAGGCGGAGATCAAGGGGCTGGAGAAGATCGCCGCGATTGCCGCCGGAATGTTCGCCGTGCTCGACCCAACGACGCCTGTCAAGAATGGAAGCACTGACGTTGTCGGTCCGGCGCCATCGCAGTGGAAACGGAAGGGACGCGAGGAAGGGCTGCGCTGACTTTTCGGCAGCTTGCGGGGCAGGGAGGATTCGTATCAGGGCATGCCTTCAGGCGTGCCGCAAGAGTGTTAGGAGTAAGCGCCTTCAGGCGCTGGATTTCGAATTTCGAGCGTCACAACAGCTTCTATGACTTACGAAATTATCGCCGGCGGCAAACCCCATCGCCTCGAACTGGAAAAGGTCGGCGACGTTTGGCAGTGCCGTCTGGACGGCCATCCCGTGCACGTCAATGCGGTTATCCCGCGGCGCGATGTATTGTCACTTCTGGTCGACGGCCGGTCCTACGAAATCAAGCGCGAGCAGACAGCTACCGACCTCCACATGTGGGTCGGCAGCGCGCGTTTCGCGGTGGAGTTGCGCGATCCTCGCTCTCTGCGCTCGCGTCAAAAATCTGCGGGAGACGAAAAAGGGCCGAAAAAAATTCTCGCCCCCATGCCCGGCCGCGTGGTACGCCTTCTGGTCACGGAAAATTCCGAGGTCGAAGCCGGCCAGGGCATCGTGGTAGTCGAAGCCATGAAAATGCAAAACGAAATCAAATCGCCCAAGAAGGGCATCGTGAAAAAATTATTCGCAACCCCCGGATCCGCCGTAAACCCTGGCGACGTGCTGGCCGTGGTTGAATAGCAGTTCATGATCGTCAAAATCAGAATCGCCGTATTCTTCTTGCTCCTGAGTCAATTGGCGAATGCTGCCGGGCGTTGCCCCGTTACCCTCATCAGCGGCACAGGCAGCCGCGATTCTCTCTCCATCACTTTCATGAACGCGGGCAAGCTACCGATTCGGCGCCTGGAATTCAACTGCAAGTTGATCGGGGATCGATCGGACAGCATTCACTGCGCCGAAGAGAATGCCCTGTTTTATCCGGGGACGGCGTACACCGTCACCTACGCCCACCAAGCCCGCGTACCAGAACGAGCAGAGATCTCGCTTAAGACCATTACTTTCTCCGACGGCTACATCTGGAAGCCGACTCGAGCAATATCGTGCCGCGTTCTCAATTTTAAATTGGAGAAAAAGTAATCAGGTTCGGTACATACTGCTTCGCGGAACCCCCGCCGAAGACCGTCCCCGCCATAGCACCTCCGTCATCTCAAACCACTTTCATCCCTCGCGTACCATAGACAACAGGCGGAGGTCTTTTCGTGAAGGTGCAGCGCATTATCAGTTTCGCAAGCTTGGGCGTCTCGATTGTCACGCTGATCCTCGTGCTCAAGCGCCCCGCGCCAGTGGCAACCGCCGTCGCGCCCACCACTGCGGCGGCCAACGCGCAATCTTTTCAGGAAAAGGTGAACCAACTAGCGCAGCCCAAAGCGCCCGGAGAATCCGAAACTGAAGTTCGCATGACCTCCGGCGAAGTGTCGGCCGCGCTGGAGCAAGCTGCCGGAGTGTTACCGGCCGCCGCGCCCGCGATGGCCAATGCTTCAAGCGGTGCGGCCAGCAGTTCCTCCAGTCCTGCTTCGCCGAGTCCTGCGATGGAGTTCCCTGGAGCCGTTCCCAATATCAAGGACTACCAGGTCTCGATGGATGGCGATATCGTTCGCGGCCAATTTCTTACCCAGATTGCCGGCAAAGACGTCTATCTGACTCTCGCCGGTCATCTCGGCTCAAAGGATGGTTACGCCACCTTCGATGCCACCGAGGTGAAAGTCGGAGATCTCTCCGTGCCGGCCGCGCTGGTCAATGAAGTGTTGCAGAAAAAACTGGCCGAGCAGCGCGACCAGCTCAAACTGCCGAACAATATAAAAGACATCAAGGTAGAAAACGGCGAACTGGTACTAGTCGAGAAATAGTCGGCCCGGATATCTGCCTTGCTTCTAGCGCGCAGCTCGTAGCTCTCTGCACTCACCCGGCACAAAATGCCCGACCTGGAGAATCATGGCCTTTGTAAAGCAAAATTAAACGTGACCGCTACACGAAGGTTTCTCTCCGATAGAGCTTTCTAATCTCCATCTAATCTCGTTCTAACCGTCGCCGTTTTCAATCGACAGTATGACGACCTTTCCGATCCCGCCTAACTATGCTGATCACATACTGGTGGCCAGTCCCAGCTCCGTCGTGCGCCAGCGCGTTCTTGAGAGTCTGCGGACCCCCGCTCGCCGCTTCGAACAGGCCACCGGAGGCGCTGAGGCCCTCGGCTATCTGGAGAATGGCTTTTGGCAGGTGCTCTTTCTTGATCGACACCTGCCCGATCTCGATGCAGAAGAGCTCGGGCAGACCGTGCGGAAACGTTTCCCCAAAATCGAAGTCGTCATGCTTGATCTGGAAGATGAGGGCGGCGTGCATCCGAACCTCGATTCGGAGAGCGCCAGCGAACCTTTTTCAGATCAAATAGCGGCATCCTCTCTCGGACACGCCGAAACGGTGATCGACAACGACGGAGAGGCCGTCATGCGTGCGCGCTCCTCGCAATCCAGTCTCGACACTCCCCTCCCCGGCATGATTGGCAGCAACTCGCGCGTGATGCAGCCGGTATACCGTCTGGCGCGCCTGCTCGCGCCGCGCAACACGACTGTGCTGATCACCGGCCCCACCGGGTGCGGAAAGGAAATTGTTGCTCGCGCAATTCATCAACTTAGCCCGCGCGCGGCGCGCACCTTCGCGGTAGTCAACTGTGCCGCGATCCCCGAGTCTTTGCTGGAAGCCGAACTCTTCGGCTACGCCCGCGGCGCTTTCACCGGGGCGGCGCAATCCTACGCGGGAAGAATCCAGGCGGCACAGGGAGGCACGCTCTTTCTCGACGAGATCGGAGAGATGCCGTTGAGCCTTCAGCCCAAGCTGCTCCGCTTTCTTGAGCAGAAGGAATTGCAGCGCCTGGGCAGCGCCGAAGTCGTGCGCGTGGATGCCCGCGTCGTCTCCGCCACCAACGCCCATTTGCTGTCGCTGGTGCGCGAGGGAAAGTTCCGCGAGGATCTGTATTACCGTCTCTGCGGATTTCCCATCGAAATTCCACCGTTGCGCGATCGTCTTGACGACATCGCGGCCCTCACCGCTCACTTCCTCGAAAAATACGCATTTCCCCTGCCCGCACCCCAAATGTCTTTCCCGGCGCTGCAGTTGCTGAAAACGCAGCGGTGGGCGGGCAACATTCGCGAATTGCAAAATGTGATCGAACGTGCGCTGATCCTTTCTGAGGAGCAAGGCGTAATTCGTCCCGAGCACCTCGTGCTCACAGACTCGGGTTTTTTCGACGTACATTAGAAGATCTGTGTCTACTTTGTTTTTTAGGGACGCGGGTAGAGTGCTCTAATTGATCGAGAAGAGATAGGCCGTCATGTCGCGGCTCTCCTGCGCGCTGACGTTCAAATCGGGCATAGTGGTGCCGGGCTTGCGATGCGAAGGCCTCGCCAGCCACTTCTCCATGTTCTCGGGCGTGTTCGGATAGGTATTCAGAAAAGTGCGGCGCCTGTACCAATGTTCGAGCGACGGCCCTTTTGTTCCGTCCGCCTTCGGAACCCCCGGGATAACATGGCAGGAAACGCAGGAATGCATGCCCAGTTGCTTGCGGCCCATCTGCGGATCGCCTCCGGTGAGCTTCGCCCCGCGCTCGAAATTGAAATCGCGAAACCAATCGCAGGCAGGGAAAGACATGACGAACGCCACCACAATGATGGCTGCCAGCTTCTGGCAGTTACATCGAATATGGGTTGCGGTTTTCCCGATCACTTTGCTAGACACAGAGATACACGTCTGCGGCTATTTTGAACCTTGCAGAGCCTTTGCCGATGTGACCCGGAGCACAATGGCGCGGTAATGTTACACTCCGGATTTCCGCGCGCCTGCTTTCGGGATAAGCCCCAATGCTCTAAAATTGCCATGGCCTGCGGCATGGCTCACTCTGCAATTTTGTTCTGATCGACCATGGCTCGACACATTCCCATCGGCGTGCGCGGCGAAGCGGCTGAAACCGTGGAGTTGAAGCATACGCTCGCGGCGCATGATCCGCGGCTGCCTCCCGTATATTCCACTCCTGACATGATTCGCCTGATGGAGATCGCCGCCTTCCAGGCGCTTCAGCCGTTTTGCGACGAGGGAGAAATCACGGTGGGCGTCTCGATTAACATCGAACACCGCTCCGCCAGCGCGATCGGAGTGCGGGTTCGAGCCGAGGCTGAACTGGAATCGTTTGACGGACGCTTTTACATCCTTCGAGTTCGCGCCCACGACGGCTCAGAGGAGATCGGGCGCGGCACCGTCGGACGAGCCGTCGTGAACATCCCAAGCTTCGTTAAGCGCATGCGCGAAAAAGCTGGCGGCAAGTAAACAGGTCGAGCGTCAATCCCGGCTAGGAAGGATTTCGCTCTGCACCAGAATGACTAAAGACCTCAGGCAGAAGTCGGCGCAAGCGGCGGCATATCTTTTTTGCGCGATCATGGTTTGGAATTATGGCTCCGGTCTCGCCGGAACCGAATTCAGCGGAGGGCGCATCACCGGCCCTCTGCTCGATCTTTACGATATCGGATCGCTTTTGTTCATCATGGCGGTGCTGCTCACATTTTTTCTCAGACGCATTGCTGCGGGAGCCAGCATTGTGGCGTCTCTGCTCTGTCTTCCGCTTTACTTATACTTCGTGGCCCCTGGCCCCTTCCGTCGTGTCGTTGGTGGAACATACTCGGTTCCGCTGAGATCCGATTTCGTCTGGGACAAATGGGCGAGCCTTGAGATTCTCGTTCTCGCCATCGCGGCGACAGTTGGCGTGCGCGGTTTCCTGGTATCGAAGGAAACAAAAGCGCAGAATTCCGGTTAACGAGCTAGGTGCACCGACGCAATACATGAGACCGGGGAGACAAAAACCATGGAATCGCGCACCAATCAAGCAATTCAGTTCCGTCAGCTCCATCGTGGCCCCAACGTACTGATCCTGCCAAACGCCTGGGATGTGGCCAGCGCTCGGATTTTCGAGGATGCGGGTTTCCCCGCGATCGCCACTACGTCGGCGGGCATTGCCTACTCCCTCGGTTACGCCGACGGCCAACATATTCCGCGCGAGGAGATGATGGCCCGCATCGGCCGTATTGCTCGCGCCGTGCATGTGCCCGTAACCGCCGACATCGAAGCCGGGTACGGTTCCACGGTGCACGATGTCGCGAGGACGACGTGCGAACTGATTCAGCTGGGAGTTGTCGGGATGAACCTTGAGGACGGGAGCGGCGATCCGACTTATCCTCTGATTGACTTTCAGTTAGCCATCGAAAAGATCAGGGCGGCGCGCCAGGCTGCCATCGACGTGCGCGCTCAAATTGTGATCAACGCACGCACCGACATATACCTGCTGCCCGGAGGCAATCCTGACGCCGATTATTCCGAAGCGTTGCGGCGTCTGACAGCGTTTCGCGATGCCGGCGCCGATTGCGTTTTCGCTCCCGGACTCAAGGACGCCGAGACGATTGGGCGGCTGACAAAAGCCGTCGAGTGCCCGCTAAACATTCTCGCCGGGCCTGGCTCGCCCTCGATTCCCGAACTCGCGAAACTCGGAGTCGCACGCGTCAGTGTCGGATCGGGGCCGATGCGCGCAACCCTCGGACTGCTGCGGCGACTGGCAGAGGAACTAAAAACCTCCGGGACGTATAGCGAGATGGAAGGCGCAGTGCCGTACGCGGAAGTCAACAAACTGCTAGGTGGTTAGGGACATTGCGGAGCTTCGCTCCGCGGGGCAGACGTGGGCGTCCGCCCCTACGCGTGCGTTTCACCCGTTGACCAGATCCATCATGTGCTCCGGATAGCGCAATCCCGCTGCCGCTCCGGCGGGAAACACCTCTCGCAGACGCCGTAAGTCTTCCGAAGTAAGTTTCAGATCCACAGCCGCGGCATTCTCCTCGAGATACTTGCGCCGCTTCGTGCCCGGGATCGGAACAATGTCATCCCCCTGCGCGAGCACCCACGCCAACGCCAATTGCGAAGGCTGGCATTTTTTCTCGCGCGCCATCTCTTCCACTTCTTTAACCAGATCGAGATTCCTCTGAAAATTTTCGCCCTGAAAACGCGGCGAAAACCGTCGGTAGTCATCCTCGGCGAGGTCTTCAAACGTCTTGAATTGCCCCGTAAGAAAGCCGCGCCCCAGCGGACTATAGGCAACGAAGCCGATGCCCAGTTCGCGGCAGGTCGCTAAAATTTCATCTTCGGGATCACGCGTCCACAGTGAATACTCCGTCTGCAGCGCCGTGATAGGATGCACTTTCACCGCGCGCCGCAAAGTGGCGGCCGCCGCCTCTGACAAGCCAATGTGGCGAATCTTCCCCGCCTTCACAAGTTCCGCGAGCGCGCCCACCGTCTCTTCGATCGGAGTATTCGGATCGACGCGATGCTGATAGTAAAGATCGATGTGATCGACGCCGAGCCGCCGCAAACTCGCCTCGCACGCCTTCTTCACATAATCCGGCTTGCCGTTCACGCCGCGAATGTTAGGGTTTGCGGGATCGCGGACAATTCCAAATTTTGTCGCCAGCACGACCTGGTCGCGCTTGCCTTTGATGGCGCGTCCGACGAGTTCTTCGTTCTTGTACGGCCCGTAAACATCAGCCGTGTCAAGAAAGTTGATGCCAAGGTCGAGCGCGCGGTGAATGGTAGCAATCGACTCAGCGTCATCGCGACCCGAGTAAAACTCCGACATACCCATGCAGCCGAGACCGATAGCAGAGACTTTGAGGCCGGAACGTCCAAGAGCGCGGGTTTTCATTAAAGATCTCCTTTCTTTCACAGACCACGAGTTACCTTATAGATGCTGCGCGCTGGAATAGGGCTTCGGTCGTGTCGAAAATTGCGTCGTCTGCTCTTACCCTGGCATCTGCTAAAAAGCGTGACGGTTTGTCCGCTTACACCTATGAATCGACTGCCGATCTGGTTTGAGAGAAAGTTTGAATTCACCTTTCCCGTAGACCAGCTCCCAAATCTCTGCGCCCGTTTGCGTGGTACTCCAGCCCGTCTGGAAGAAATTGTCCGCTACGCCGCTCGCGAAGCCCTGATCAGAAAGCCGAACGAAAGTGAAAAGTGGTCTGCCCAGGAACACGCTGGGCACCTGGCGGACCTCGAACCTCTGTGGATGGCGCGGGTCGATGACTACTTCAATGCAGCACCTCAGCTCACTAAAGCCGACCTGACCAACCGGAAGACGAACGAAGCGCAGCACAACCAGCGTGCGATTGAAGAGATACTCCCGGAATTTCGTAGCGACCGTTCGCAGCTGTTGAACAAACTCGCCAACATCGGCCCCGCTATATTCAGCCGCACGTCCCTCCACCCGCGTATGAAAATACCAATGCGGCTCGTCGACCATCTCTATTTTGTGGCGGAACACGACGACCATCATCTGGCTTATATCTGGCAGCTGATCGGCGCAGATCGTCACACGAAATAATATTCAGGCAGTAATTCGGATCAGCGGTTTTGTGCGCGCGATCACTTCGCCAATCTCAACCGCCGGAACGCCGGCCTCCCGCAGCGCACTCAAAAGCCTCTCTGCATCGCCGGCGGAAACCGAAATCAGCAACCCTCCCGCGGTCTGCGGGTCAAAGAGCAGCGTACGTACATCGTCGGGCACCGACGGATTGTAGTCGACTGCGCATTCCGCAAATTCGCGATTCGCTTTTAGGCCGCCGGGGATGTATCCGGCATGAATGCAATCCATCGCGCCTTCCAGCGCCGGAATCCGCGCTGCGTGAAAGATCAGGCTGACATCCGACGCCAGTGCAACCTCGCGCGCATGCCCGATCAGCCCAAATCCGGTGATATCAGTGAGGGCATGCACAGCCCATGTAGGCCCGGCCGCCCCCGCCTGGGCAGCCGCGCGAATCTCGGCGGGGCGAGCGGAGCCATTTCTCTGCTCGCGATTATCGCGAATGACCTCAGCCGCCGCCTTATTCAAAGTAGTCATCGACCGCACAGCGGCATCAATCCACGCTTGTTCCGCGACGCCCTTTTTTATCGCCGTCGAAATCACTCCTGTGCCCAGCGCCTTCGTAAACAGTAAACGATCGCCAACCAGCGCCCCCTTATTTGCCAGCACACGCCCGGGATGAACCACTCCCGTAACCGAATATCCGAATTTTGTTTCTTCGTCGCGAATGCTATGGCCGCCGATGACTGTGCATCCCGCCTCCATCATCTTCGACAACCCACCGGCGAGAATACGCTCCAAAATCTCAAGGTCCGCTTTCTCCGGAAAACATACCAGCGCCAGCGCCGTCAGCGGCTTTCCGCCCATAGCATAGACATCGCTGAGCGCATTGGTGGCGGCGATCTGGCCGAACGTGTAGGGATCATCCACGACAGGCGTGAAGAAGTCCACCGTCTGCACGAGCGCCGTCTCAGGCGTGAGCAGATACACTCCGGCGTCGTCGGCGTGATCGAAGCCGACTAACACATTCGGGTCATGCTGCCGGGCTAATTTCCCAAGCACCGTGTCCAGCGCCGCCGGACTCAGCTTGGACGCTCAACCCGCAGCTTTTACCGACTCCGTCAGGCGGAATTGTTTTGCATCAGGCACGAAGAGATTGTACCGGAGAGGATTGTGCCGAAGACGATCGCGCGGCGTAGGTTTGGCTCTGGCTTACTTGTGCAACTCGATCCCAACCAGATAGGCCGCGGCCGGCGTAGCGGAGGGTTCAACATACTCAATCTTCGCCGCCATGCCTTCCAGATCCTTGCACGGACTCAGGTCGCCCTTGGGCGCAAAGCCGAGCGCGGTAAATCCAATCTTGTAATAGTTGCCGCTATGCAGAGCCATCGTCTTGCCTCTGACGGCAATATTCAAGTCGATGCCGGGCTCATGGCAATGCACGTTCTGAAGCGTGCCCACGAGAAAGTGGTGTGGCCCCGTCGGAATTCCTTCCTCTATATCTTGAGAATGTATATTGACTTCTGCCGTAGAAGTGTCGTTCGCCGTGATATCGGCTCGCAGCACTTCGGCGGAACGGCCGTTCTGTTGCGCCATCTGTGCCCGCGCGGCCGCGTACCTTTCGGCCTGCGCTAAGTCATTCTGGACCATCGCGGTTTCCTCCGGAGACTTTGCGAGCTTCAACGCGCCGCGCAGCACAGTCACTGCGTCCGCGCCCCGGTCCATCTCCATCAGGATGTTCGCTCCGGTCATTCGATAGTGGACATTGCCTGGGTCGAGTTGGGTTGCCGTAAGCGCCATCATGTGCGCCTCTTCGAGATTTTTGTGGCGCATGCCCTCGAGGGCTGCGAGCCGCTCAAAGGCCGGTGCGAACGAGGGATTCAGTTTGATCGCGGCGCGCAAACTGCTTTCCACCTGTGCATCATCGTTGAAAAATGCGCCCGCGTTCATCGAGATGGCGGCAAAATAATAGTGCGCAATGTAACTCTGCGAATCAAGTTTCGCCGCCTGTTCATACCACTTGCGAGCCTCCTCCACATGGCCCGCATTAAATTCCAGAAAGCCCATGGTTTCACGCGCCGAAACGTTTTGCGGATCCTCCTGCAAAACGTGATCGAGCAGCAGCCTGGCATCGGCCACCCGTTGATTGTAAGCGAGAAAATCCGCGCGCACCGCATCCGCCTGCGTTTCGCTCAACCCGCGCACCTTGAATGTCGAATCATCCACTCCGGTCGCGGCCACCATCTTGAAATACTTGTTGCAATCCCCGGTGCGAATGTAACCTTCCAGACTGGATTGCAGTTTTCTTAGGTCGCCAAACGCGCGTGTCGCCGCGGTCACCGGATCAACCTTGTTAATCAGCAGTGTCGTGTAGTCGGTCAGCCGTTGCGCTTTTTCCTGATAGTCCTTCATCTGCAGATAATGGGTCAGCGCCCACGACTCGGCATAGAAGATTGAACCTTTATTCTCCTCGTGGTAATAAGGCGAATTGGTGTCCACGGTAAGCAGGGTGGCGAGCGGCAGCAGTTGGTTCTCGCGCAGCCACTGGATACTTCCCGCGCTCGGCTGGCCGAGCGCGACATCCTTTTCGCGGATGTCGGTATTTTCATAAAATTCCGCCAGCCCCTCATTCAGCCACAGCGGCAGCCACTCGGCATCGCGGCTCATAATAAAGTGCGTGTACTCGTGATACACCACGGAGTAGGGATGATCGCCCTCGGCGTCCACTCGCATCAAGACGTAATTCTTGTCGGGCACTCGCAGAAATAGTCCGCCAAGCTTAATCTGCCCTCTGGCTAAGTAGACTTGCGGCTCGAGAGCGCGAAAATCCTTCTCGTCCTTGATGGCCAACACGATAATTGGCGATCCGCTTTCGTTGGAAAGCTTTGGAAGCATGATATGAAACACCGAACGCATGCGCTCAAACTGGTCGGCAATCCGTCGCCCGGTCTTCTCGTTGGCATTTGTAACTACCGTGAAGTTCTGACTGCGCACCTCCAGCCAGTTTCCCGCCTTGTCGCGCGCCGAGGCCAACGGCGCGAGAAGAAACAGCAATAAGATCGAAGCGATGCGCGTCCACATACTAACAACCCACTAATGAGGCAATACAGATATACCGAAGGGGCAGATCAAGTCAAACGAATTCTTCGCGTGAAATAACTTGCAGCGAAAGTGTCAACAAAGTATTCCGGATGTTTTGCGATCCGATTCGTTTACTAACTTACCTCGAGCTTACTTCAACGCAAATTCACCTTACCGTAACTTCGTTGATCTGTAAGTCGGGATAGGCGTGGTTCCATTGCGCGGAGATATTCTCGAAGATCAGGCGAAACGGCTTGCTTTCACCCGGCGCAAGCGGAGACTGATTAAAGTCCACCGCCTCGTCGTACGGCCCGCCGGTGCGCAACACATGAATGGGTAGCTCTTCGCGCTGCGCCGTCTGTCCCATGTCGTCCTTGAACGTGATCCGCACCACCGCGTGGATGACAGTCTTATCGCCAGTGTTGGTGATCACTCCGTCGAGATAGTTGACGGTTGCGCCAACAAAATTTTGCGCGGCGCTGGTCTTCAGGTCTGAAAACTTTAGATTTCCCGCATACGCGGGCGGCGCCGGCGGCTTCTTTCCTTCGGAACGGAAAATCAGCGCCAAAATGGCGACAACAATTCCCACAATTACGATGCCAATAAGAATCGGACGGAGGCCCGACTCTTGCGGCTCGGCAGTTGGATTGAAATTTGGATTAATGCTCGGTTGTGAGGAGCCGGCCATGGCCGGATTGTACTACCGCGGCCGGATTAATAAATCTCGGTGGCGAACGCCGTCGGACGACGAATCTTTTCAGCATTGCCCGCGATCTGCGAATCCAGCACGTGATAATTTTTATAGT
>JBEKXO010000064.1:0-22268 GCA_049511995.1 Terriglobales bacterium | reverse complement strand
AAGGCGAAGAAGTTATCGTAGGCGGCGCGTGCTTTGGCGGGATCGTGCATCAGCGTGTATGCCCGGCCGAGTTGAAGATGAGCGAGCGCGCCCAACGGACAATTGACGGTAATGCCAGGATGGGTCAGAAACTTCTGGAACTCGCCCTCCGCCTTTTCGCCATCCTGCAAGAGTAAATAAGACTGACCGCGAATATAAGCAGGATAAAGATAGGCTCCGATCTCGGCTTGGGGCGAAGGATTCCCGAGTTCGTAGGAAACGGAGCTGGCGAGGGCGTCGATTGCCTTCGTAGGATTCTTGCGGCTGATCTCGATGGCGCCTCGAATTGTCGGGAGCCAATAACGGTTGACCACGGTGTCCTGGGGGAAGCGCTTGGCCAAATCATCCGCCATCTGCTCGGCGCGCGCTGAGTCCCCGGTTCGCGCGAGAGCCAGCGCGCCCAGAATCTGCATGTCGCGATCCTGCGACTTTGCCAGCACTTCGTCGGTCTGCTGGCGGGCTCGGGTCGTGTTGCCAAATTCAGCTTCGCGCAAGGCCGCATTCATCTGCCATTGGCCGACGGATTCCTGCTGATCGTTTTGCGCGGCGGATTGCATCGCCTGTTGCGTTAATTCGCGCGCTCGGCCGAGATGCCCCGCATAGGCCTCGGCGTCAGACTGCGCGGAGAGAAGCATGTTTTCTCCCTGCGGTTTCCCTGCCGCCCACGTCGCCTGGCGCTGCATTTCCGCGGCATCTTTTTGCAGGAAAGCGATTCCGTATAAGTTCCAATGCAAGAAAGGCGCGTCGAGGTTGCGCGACTTCGCCCGCTGGTAGGCGGCTTTGGCTTCTTCCAGACGATTCAGAGCCGTGTAGTGGCTCATGAGATTGTTATAGCCAGCAACCGTGTCGGGATTAAGACGAAGATCTTCGAGCAGTTCGGTCACGCCTTTATCGTATTGCCCGAGATACCCGTATATCTGACCCAAATTGCCGCGCGGCACGTTGTCGTGGGGATAATCTTCGGCCCATAGCTGGTAGGTTTCGACTGCTTTATCCAAGTCTCCAATTACCAGGTGGTAGTAGTACGCGGAAAACCAGTAGCGCTCGCGATCGCTCACGCGGTCGCGCAGTTCGAAAGCTTTTTTCAGGTTTTCGTTGGCGAGCGCAGGCTGCCGAAGATTGAAATATGTTGTGCCCAACGCCGCGTAGGCGGCGGCAAAATTTGGATCGAGCGCAATCGCGTGCTTGAAGTATGGAACCGCAGCATCGCCTCCTTTTTCCTGCTGCGCTTTTCTACCGAGGGAGAGAAACTTGACCGCATCGAGGGATGGGGACGTGTCCTGGCCGATGGGAGTATCGAACTTCTGAATGCTGGCGAGCGATTCGCCCAGCCTCTGGCGAAGTTTCGTCGTTGCTCCCCCGAGCGCCTTCAGCACTTGTTCTTTGTTCGCGGCGGTCACTTGCTCCTGAGCGAGGGCGTCGCCAGTGTCGCAGTTAATTGCGTCGACGCCGATTACGTATTCGCTGCCCAGGCTCGCTATCGAACCGGCAATGTAGGCCTTGGCCCCAGCCCTCCGGCAGACATCGCGCGCGAGGTCGGGCGTCAGCTTGGTGCCGGGCGGCTTGGCCATCAGCCGCAACGTGGCGCGAGTCTTGGCATCGGAGAGAATATTCAGAAATGGCGACTGCGCTAACTGCACTGAAATCGCCTGCTTTAACGTATCGTCGAAAACGGGATCGCCCGTGCTGTTGCTGAAGTCGGCAAGCACAAGCGTGTCTTGCTCGCTCAGTTGGTGCAATCGGCGCTGGCGGATACTGAAGGCCACCGCCGCAACTGCCACAATCGCCATCAGCGCGATAGCGGCCAGCCACAGCCTTTTGCTCGAGAGAGCACGCGCGACCCGAGCACGCCTTCCGGCGGCGATTGCCTTCAGATCATCTAGAATTTCGGTCGCGCTCTGGTAGCGGTCGTTGCGATCCTTCTTCAGCGCCTTGGCCATGATGTGGGCCAGCCCCTCAGGTAGGGTGGGATCGAGATTCGACATCGACATCGGATCGCGATTGAGGATGGCGTCAAAAACTATGGCGGCCGTGTTTCCATCAAAGGCGCGACGACCAGTGGCCATCTCGTAGAAGACAGCGCCAAGGCTGAAGAGATCGGTGCGGATGTCCAGCTCTTCGCCGCGCGCCTGTTCGGGAGACATGTAGGCGACGGTGCCGAGCGCCATTCCCGGGCTGGTAAGTTGGTCTTGCGAACCGCCATCTGAAAATTTCGGCGCGGTCGGGCCGGTGGCCACGGTTTGACGCACCGGGGAGACCTTTGCCAGACCGAAGTCGAGGACTTTGACCTGGCCGCGCTCGGTGACAAAAATGTTGGCAGGCTTCACATCGCGATGAATGATGCCCTGAGCGTGCGCAGCCTCCAACGCCTCGGTGATTTGTATCGCCACTGGAAGCAGGCGAGCGGTTGGGACCGGGCCCGATTCGATCAGATGTTTGAGCGTCTGCCCGTCGAGATACTCCATGGCGATGAAAGCTCGTCCCGCCTCCTCGCCGATGTCATAGATCGTGCAGATGTTTCGATGGTTGAGAGAGCTGGCGGCGCATGCCTCACGTTGGAATCGGACAATGGCAGTGGGATCGGCGGCAAAATCTTCGGGGAGAAATTTCAAAGCAACCAGGCGCCCCAGGCGCGTATCGCGCGCCTTGTAGACAACGCCCATGCCGCCGCCGCCTAATTTTTCGATGATGTGATAGTGAGAGACAGTTTGCCCGACAACCACGCCGCCGCTATCATCGCCCGACCGGCGACGTTGCCGAGCCACCATGCGGGCGGCCACTTCGAGCGCAGGCTCTTCAATAAAGCTGTCGGGTTTGTCGTGCGCGAGGAGGGATTCTAGTTCCTGGCGTAGAGCGGCATCTGCGCCACATTCCGTTGCGAGAAACGTGGCGCGCTCGGCCTCGGGATGCTCCAGGGCGGAGTGATAGAGTTGCTCCAGTCGGCGCGCGCGTTCGACTTCCCTCTCGTCCATCGTTCGTCGCTCCGCTTGGCTCTCAGGCGGACTCTTTCCTTGGTTCGTCGTTCACTTCTTCGTCCGCGTCTGCGGCTGCTTCGCCGATGGTTTCCCCTGAAAGCGCCCGTCGGAGCCACGCCTTCGCAAATCTCCAATCCCGCTTGACCGTCTCGGGCGATATCTTCAGAGCTTCGGCGGTTTCTTTCACTTCGAGTCCACCGAAGAAACGAAGTTCTACTACTTGACTCTGCCTTGGATAGAGCACGGCGAACTCGGTCAATGCCTCGTCGAGCGCCATGATGTCGCCGTCTTTTTCGGGAGTAACAATGAGCGCTTCGTCGAAGGAAACCTGCACCGCTCCGGCGCCGCGCTTCTGATAATTTCGCGAACGCGCAAAATCGGTCAGGATGCGCCGCATCATGCGCGCGGAAATAGCGAAAAAGTGGGCGCGATCCTGCCATTCGACCGCATTGACGTCGACCAGGCGTATATAAACTTCATTGACCAGTGCCGTGGTCTGCAGGGTGTGACCGGGCCTTTCTCTGGACATGCAGCGGTGAGCCAAACGGTGAAGCTCCTGCTGCACGACCGGCGTCAACTGATCGAGCGCCTTGTCGTCTCCGGTGCCCCATGCTTTGAGAAGTTGAGTGACTTCGAGTTTGGATGGACTCTCAGAACCCGGCATAGCTTCGGCTCTTCTTGGTTGCTATTGAATTGCAGCTCTCGACGTAGAGGCAAAATGGCGTAGGGGAAAACTACCACATCGCCCTAAGCCGCGCCAGCCGTAACCTTTCGAGCATCAATCCGATTTCTTTTCCTTCGGAGTGACCCGTCCGCCCCGAAGTTCCCGCTAGATCAAGTGAAGGGATTTCGCGGTGACATTCGGAGGCCCTTCGATACAAACATTACTGCCGTTGGGCTAGACACAGCTATCCCTAACCACAAGGAAATCAAATTCAGGCTCCAGAACGGAGCACTTACATAAGGAGAAGTTTTATGAAAAACGCAATTACTAACCGAACCACTCGCAACCGCATTCTCGCCAGCATGGCTGCTCTCCTGTTCGTCACGAGCGGAATCGCAAGCGCGCAGGCTGGGAAGACTTACAGTCAACTGAAAGCAGAGCACCCTGGCTGGGTGCAGGTTCCAGGCGCGCTGGCCAGCCCCGACTGCGTCCACCAGATCCCCTCAGGCGCAACCGTCGACGTCTCGGACCGCCCAACATCGGGCGATGTGACCTTGAACGGCAAGCTCATCGCGCACTACGGTACCTGCGCCGAGGCCTCCATCCCCACCCGTCATGTTGTGCAGGATCCCGGCACTGGCAATGGCTGGGTCGAAGCTTCCCAGTGGGAGGTTTCGCTGAAGTCGGGCGATAACATCGACTATATCTATGGTTATTGGTCCGTGCCGTCGATTCCCGACACGTACGGCGCGTTGATTTATCTCTTCAATGGCATTGAGCCTACGAAACAGGGTTGGATAATGCAACCAGTGCTCCAGTTCGGCAACAACGGCAATTTCGGCGGCGATTACTGGGTCCTCGCCAGTTGGCTCGTCCACAGCAACACGGATTATTTCGTTAGCTCGCCGATCGGTGTAAACCCCGGTGACACAATTGGCGGCTTTACCTACCAAACCGGCGTTTCTGGCAACACTCAGTACTACCTGGTAGATGCAAGCGATCAAACTAGCGGTCAAAATACCACGCTCTCGGTGTGGACTACGGGGAATCAGTGGAATTGGGCGTACGCTGGCGTACTCGAGGCATACAACGTGACTTCGTGCTCCGAGTATCCGTCGGGCAGCAACGGCATCGCTGCATTCGTTGACACCCATGTCTACCATGGATACCCCAAGTTGGATTACATCAGCCCTGGGTTCTACGGGGCCGAGTATGACTACTTTGGCGGCGGCGGACCGCAGTGCAACTTCAGCGTTGCGGTTTCCGGAGGCACGTCAGTCCTTAGCTTCTAAACCGCGCAATTGCAGCAAATGGCATCCGCCACCATTCGCACAGTCAGCAGGCGAAACTGCCCAGCCTGGCTGAGCGCAAATGAAAGAAAGGGGACCAAACGGTCCCCTTTTTTCTTCCAAGAGATCTTCATGGCGCGTTCCGAGGGTCTCTCGACGAGATTAAGGGAAATGACGGGTCGCTCTTCATTTGTCAGCGCGGATTACAAGTTAACGAAGAGCGACCCTATCCCCTCTATTATTCTCAAAACCGTAGAAAACCGGCCTAACTGGCTCACAAGAGCGACATTTTTTGGCGAATTTCCTAATCTACGCGAATCAACCCCGGCAGTCGCCCGGGCTAACTCTTCTGAATCCATTGACTTTCCGGCCAACCAAGGGTACTTTCTTGAACCAACACTGGCGCGCCCTCCGGGCTTTGGGGTGTTCCCTTGCCTTCTGATTCATCCAATCAAGTCACGGTTTTGCTGGCTCGCTGGAACCAGGGAGAGGCTGCGGCGCGCGAGGCTTTGGTCCCGCTGGTCTATGAAGAGTTGCGGCGGGTCGCCCGGAAGTGCATTTCCAAACACCCGCGCGACCACACTCTGCAGAGCACTGCCCTTGTCCACGAGGCTTATCTGCGGCTGGTTGGTCGCGATTCGGTACACTGGCAAAATCGAGTTCACTTTTTTGCCGTTGCCGCGCGGCTGATGCGGGGAATCCTGGTCGATCATGCGCGCAAACATGGGGCCTCCAAGCGCGGCGGGGATGCCGTCACACTGGTGCTTGACGAGGCGGCTACTCTCCCCAAGAAAAAAGAGCTGAACCTGATTTCGCTCGATGACGCTTTAACTCACCTGGCCGATCTCGATCCACGCCAGAGCCAGATTGTCGAACTCAGATTTTTCGCCGGGCTCTCCATTGAAGACGTCGCGCACGCCATGGAGATCTCTCCCTCCACGGTGAAACGCGAGTGGGCCACGGCCAGGCTGTGGTTGCACAATGAGATGAACAAATCCTCTGCCGTATGACTCCGGAACGCTGGCAGGAAATCAAAGTCGTCCTCGATGACGTCCTCGAACTCGATCCGAGCGAGCGCACGGCTTTTCTCGACCGTGTCTGTGCTCGCGATGCTTCTCTGCGCAAAGAAGTGGAAGTGCTTCTGAGCGCGGATAAAGAAGCAGGACCAGATTTCTTAAATGAACGTCGCCATTTTGACATCACGACCGTAGACACGTCAGTTGGAAATCCTGACGCGCCGACCGATCTCTGGATTGGCCGTCGCGTGGGTCCTTATAAGATTGTCGATCGTCTCGGCGTCGGCGGTTTCGGCGAAGTCTACCGTGCGGTTCGCGCCGACGATCAATACCACAAAGAAGTCGCGCTGAAAGTAGTTCGTGCCGGCCAGGATTCCGCATTCGTCTTCAGCCGTTTCAAACACGAACGCCAGATCTTAGCCGGACTCGATCATCCCAACATCGCTCGGCTGCACGACGGTGGCACGACCGAAGACGGCGTCCCCTACTTTGTGATGGAGTTGATCGATGGCATTCCGCTCGATCGATACTGCGAGCGCCATAAGCTGTCCATCACCGAGCGGCTAAGATTGTTTCTGCCAGTCTGCGCTGCGGTGCAGTATGCACACCAGCGCCTGATCATTCATCGCGACATCAAGCCCGGCAACATTCTCGTCACCGCGGATGGCGTTCCCAAGTTGCTGGATTTTGGCATCGCTAAGATTCTGGATGCAGAAGCCGAGGCTGGCGGGCCCGAACCGACGCTGACCATATTTCGCGTTCTCACCCCTGGCTACGCCAGTCCTGAGCAAATTAAAGGCGAGCCTATAACGACCGCCAGCGATGTGTACTCGCTCGGCGTAGTGCTCTACGAATTGCTGACGGGAAAACATCCATATCGACGCCTAAACAATAAGCCGGAAGAAATGGCACGCGCGGTCTG
The DNA here is from genome assembly GCA_049511995.1 of Terriglobales bacterium. Classification (GTDB taxonomy): domain Bacteria; phylum Acidobacteriota; class Terriglobia; order Terriglobales; family Acidobacteriaceae; genus Acidiflorens. The sequence goes on along the minus strand of JBEKXO010000064.1, from coordinate 15,363 downwards.
TGAGGATGAGCCGCAGAAACCGAGTACCGTCGCACGCAAGAAGACCACGACTGGGCAGTCTGATTCGCATCGATCGTCTGACGACCCAGAGACGATCGACGTCTCCGCCGAAAAGCGCAGCAAGCGCTTGCGAGGCGATCTCGACAACATCGTGCTAATGGCGCTGCGCAAGGAACCGCAGCGGCGTTACGCATCGGTCGAGCAGTTTGCCGAGGATATACGACGCCATCTGGCGAGCCTTCCCGTTGCTGCCCGCCAGGACACGATCGGTTATCGCGCCTCAAAATTCATTGCGCGGCACAAGACCGCAGTGATCACGGCGGTGGCGTTAACTCTCGCGCTGCTGGGGGCTCTGGCCATAACATTTCGCGAGGCCCGATTGGCCCGCGAACAGGCGGCGATTGCGCGCGCCGAAAAAGCTCGGGAGGAGCGGCGTTTCAATGACGTGCGCAAACTGGCCAACTCCCTGATTTTTGAGGTTCACGACTCGATTCGGAACCTGCCGGGCGCGACTGAAACGAGGAAGCTTGTGCTCACTCGCGCGCTCGAGTATCTCGACAGCTTGTCTCGCGAGTCGAGCGGTGACCCTTCACTGCAGCGCGAGCTGGCAACAGCCTATGACAGGGTTGGAGACGTCCTTGGTGCATCGGCCAATCCCAACCTCGGCGATTTTGGAGGCGCCATCGAGAGTTACACCAAGGCGCTGGCCATTTGGGAATCTTTAGCGGCGGAAAATCCGACCGACGTCAATACGCAGGTTGGATTGGCAGGCGCATATTTCAGAATTACCCAGGTACGAGAAGACATAGGCGATTTCGAGGGAGCCCGCGAGACGATGCGGCGAGCCCAGCCATTCATTCAGAGAATGGCCACCGGACAGAACGACCCCAAGGTGCAAATGCAACTTGCCGGTCTCTATTACTACACGGCTGGCCTGCTCGACAAGATGGGAGACTTTCCGGGCGCGCTGCAAAATTATCAACAGGCCGCAGCGATCCTTGAGCCCCTTGCCGCCGATCCCAAGAGCAGTCCGATCGTGCAAGCGTATTTGTCCGGCAACTATAACGGCGTGGCAAGAATGCTGGCCAACACGGGCCACATCGATGAGGGCATCGCGATGGCGGCAAAGGCGCTCGCTATGCTCAACCATTTGTCCGAGGCCAACCCTGCCAATGCTACCCTTCGTGAGTATCTGGCGGAAGGCTATGGAATATCATCCGACATCGCCCGGAAAAAAGGAGATCTTGAAAGTGCGCAGGATTTTGCGCGGCGCTCGCACGAGATTTTCAGGGAGTTGAAGCTGGCCGATCCTAAGAACGATCTCTCCGCCACCAACGCCGTGCTCAGCGAACTGAGTCTAGGCGAAATTCTCGTGCTGCAAGGTAAGATCTCCGAAGGCGCGCTGAATATTCGCGATGCTCTCGCGAGTCTCCCCGCCACCGGAAAGTCGAAGTCGGTATGGGAAGCGAGCGCACTGAGCGACTCTTACTCAGCCCTCGGCATGACGTATGAAGCCCTGGCCGGCCGCGCGGTTTCGACGCGAGAGAAAGAGCGCTACTGGCGCGAGGCCAGTACTTCGTATCAAAAAGGGCTGAGCGCGTGGAACGGAAGACCGGGTCATACCGCTCTGAACGCGATGGGCGCTGACGTCGCCGCGGATCTTAACTCGAAGATTGCGAATTGCGATGCGAACCTGGCAAAGCTGGAGGCGAGGGCGCGGCCACCGCGCCCTTAGATTCGCGCTGATTGTTCACCCTGGAATTTTTCCGCTGTAGAGCGCCATGCCCACCACGGCATCGATACCCAGCGCGTCGAGGATTTCGATCTCGCGCTGTTCGGTAATTCCGCCCGCAACCACCAAATGGCGCGTCGTGGCACGGCGGATTGCCTCAACCGTCTCCATCGGAATTCCACCCATCAAGCCTTCCGTGTCGATGTGCGTGTAGAGGAAGGTCTCGCAGAACGGCTCCAGTTCGCGAATCATCTCGAACGGCGTGACCGCCGTCGCCGTGCGCCATCCGTCAATCGCCACTCGGCCTCCGCGCGAGTCGAGGGCAAACATAAGAGAAGCTGGCGGGATCGCCTCCGATAAGGTGCGCGCATAATCGCGATTGATTCGGCCTTCGGTTAATAGCGCAGATCCGATGATTACCTTCTTCGCCCCGAGATTCAACAGTTCGCGTGCGGTCTCAACGTCGCGAATGCCGCCGCCCATCTGGCAATTCAGCCGGCCGACGATCTGCTTTACGATCTTGCGATTATCACCGGTGCCTCGCGCCGCGTCGAGATCGATGAGTTGAACGATGGGATATTTCGAGAAGCGTTCGATCCAATATTCGAAATTATCGAACTCTAATTTCTTTTTTTCGCCTTGGATCAGCTGCACGATCTTGCCGCCCATCAAATCGATTGACGGAATCAGCATGGCCACCTCACGGGGACATTGGCAGCCCGCAGTTCGCGCTTCAATTGTCCGATGTTCTCAAGGCCGAAGTGAAAAATGGAAGCAGCCAGAGCCGCGTCGGCGCGCCCATCGCGAAATACCTCGATAAAGTGCTGCGGTGAGCCAGCGCCGCCCGAGGCAATCACAGGAATGGAAACGGCGTCGGCCACCAGTTGCGTCAACTCACAATCGAAGCCGGCTTTCGTCCCGTCGCGATCCATCGAAGTGAGCAAGATCTCTCCGGCCCCACAAGCAGCCGCCTCACGCGCCCACTGCAGGGCATCGCGACCCGTCGGAGTGCGGCCGCCGGCAACAAACACCTCGAAGCCATTCTCCACCGAATCGTTGCGGCGCGCATCGATCGCCACCACTACCGCCTGCGAGCCAAAACGTGCGGCAATTTTTCCAATCAGCGCCGGATCTTTCACGGCGGCCGAGTTGATGGCGATCTTATCGGCGCCGGCCTCGAACACATCGGTAGCGTCGGAAAGTTCGCGGATTCCTCCGCCGACGGTGAACGGAACAAACAATGAGCGCGCCGTGCGCGATACCACGTCGAGCATCGTTTTGCGTTTGTCGCTCGTGGCCGTGATATCGAGGAGCACAATTTCGTCCGCGCCATCGCGCGCGTGAGCCGTGGCACATTCCGCCGGATCGCCAGCATCGCGCAGATTGACGAACTGCACGCCCTTCACAACCCGGCCGCCGTCCATATCAAGACAGGCAATGATACGTTTGGTCAGCACTGATCAAATCCCATCAGTCGGCCTCATAAATCGAGCTCACAGAAATTCTTGAGCAACCGCAGGCCAACGTTCCAGGATTTTTCCGGATGGAACTGCACTCCGAAAATATTCTCCTGTTCGACCACAGCGGAAAACGGCGTTCCGTATTCGGTCGAGGCACTCGTTGCGGCAACGACCGGAGCTTGAAACGAGTGGGTGAAGTAGACAAAGGATTCGGTCGCGACGTCACGCAACAAGCGCGATCCTTCTCGAATGGTGAGTGAATTCCACCCGACGTGTGGCGATTTCACAGACGACGGAAACAAGCGGCATCGACCGGCGAAAATTCCGGCACCCGCGAGTTCTGGCGCTTCGTCACTGCCATCGAACAGCCACTGCATTCCCAGGCAAATCCCGAGGAGTGGCTTGCCGGCGCTTGCGCCTTGGAGAACGGCGTCTCGCAAGCCCAAATTGACAAGAGCAGCCAGCGCGTTGAAATGCCCGACCCCCGGCACGACAATCTTGCTCGCTGTCGCGACCACCTCGGGTGCTGAGGTTACGACGGTATTGGCGCCGAGGTGGTCAAATGCCTTCTTCACCGAACTCAGATTGCCCGCGCCGTAATCCACGATGGCGATATTTGGCGCGATCATAAGAGACCCTTGGTGCTCGGCAGCATTTGTCCCAGGCGGCGATCGCGCGAGCAGGCGACGCGAAGGGCGCGCGCGAAAGCTTTGAACAGCGCCTCGATTTTGTGATGGCTCGATCGTCCGTACATGACGCGCACATGAACGTTGGCGCGAGCTCCGCGAGCGAAGCCTTCAAAAAAGTCGGGGATTAACTCTGTCTGCAGATCTCCGACACGCGTCACACGGACCTTGGTCTGAACCACTGCAAGCGCGCGACCGCCGAAGTCAACGGCCGCGAGCCCGAGGGTCTCATCCATGGTCATCAGAAAATAGCCGGCGCGCAGAATGCCGCGCCGGTCGCCCAGTGCGTGGTCGAAGGCTTCGCCCAGACTGATACCGATGTCCTCCACGGTGTGATGCTGATCCACGTCCAAATCGCCCTTAGCGGCAAGTTTCAAATCGAATCCGCCGTGCCGTGCGAACAATTCCAGCATATGGTCGAGAAAACAAATGCCCGTCGACACTTCGTACTTTCCGCGGCCCTCAAGGGTGAGCGCGATTTGAATCTCGGTTTCCGCCGTTTTGCGATTTAGTTTAGCTTTCCTCACGCCCGCACCCCATTTCGGAGCTCAGCAGCGGATGTGCGCAATCCGAGCTGCTCGTCGACTTCGCGCAGGGCGTCAATAAGGATCTCCGTATGCTCATCCGTCCCAACGGAAATGCGAACACAGCCTTCGCAGCCGGGATCAGTATGACGATCACGTACTAAAATTCCGCGATCGCGCAACGCTCCAACAAATTCGGCGTGAGCTGGGCCAATGCGTACGAGCACAAAGTTGGCGTGGCTCGGCCAGTAATGCAATCCGAGATTGCCGAGCTCTCTCTGCAAGCGATCGCGGTTGCGGCGCACCTCGGCAACACAGCCGTCAACATATTCCTGATCTTGAAGAGCCTCATGCAAAACTGCGAGCGCGGCTGCGTTGACGCTATAGGGCGAGGCAACGCGGCGGACCATCGCCATCTGCTTCGGGTCTCCCGCAAGAATTCCGATTCTCAAACCGGCCAGCCCATAGGCTTTGGAAAAAGTTCGCGCGATGAAAAGATTCTCAGGCGACAGAGTGCGCCGCAAGTAGTCAATCAGTGTTTCTCCATGAAACTCAAAGTATGCCTCATCCACGAGTACCGCCGCCCGCGGCGCTGCTTGCGCAATCTGCAGAAGAAGATCGATCGCGACCGCCGCACCGGTAGGATTGTTCGGATTCGCGATCGCGATGAGCCGCGTGCGCGAATTAATTTTGGCCAGTAGTTCCTGCGCCGGAAATTCAAAGTTTTCGCCGGCACGAACCTCGATAACACGCGCGCCTTCAGCCTGCGCGAAAACCGCATACATGGCAAACGTAGGAACAGCGATGAGTACTTCATCCTCCGGATCGAGATAAGTTGAACAAAGCAGATGGATTGCCTCGTCGACCCCGTTTGTGAGTAGGACCTGCGCCGAATCGAGTCGAAGAAAACTTGCGACCTCTTTCTCGACGGGCTCGCGCTCGGGATAACGCGCCAAGAAATCGGCATCGAGCGAGCGCAAACGGGCCAGCACGCGCGGAGAACATCCCACGGTGCTCTCGTTGAAATCGAGACGCAGGCCGGTGCGGCCGGCAAGAGGCGGCCGATAGGCACGTAGATTTTTGACTGCATCGCGCGCCTCAAGCATGAGAGCACCTCACACGGAATGCTTCCGCGTGTCCTTTCAAGCCTTCCGCGGTCGCGAAAGTAATTCCTGCCGGGCCGATACTTTTAATGCCTTCACGCGAAACTTGTTGGCATCCGATGATGCGCACGAAATCAAGCACGCTGAGACCGCCGCGCACGCGCGCCATTGCAGCCGTTGGCAACACGTGATTCGGTCCTGAAACATAGTCGCCGGCCGCCTGGGGTGTGAACTCGTCTAGGAAAACGGCGCCTGCGTGCTGCACTAGCGGAGCAAGATTCGCGGGAAGGGTGAGATGTTCGGGCGCGATACGATTCGCCGCTTCGACCGCCTGCTCCAGTGAATCGACTCGGAGAATCGCGCCGCGACGCGATAGTGATTGAGCGGCAATCGGGTTCGCCTGCGTGCGATCTTGTATTTCGCTCTGAACTTTTTTCGCTAGCTGGGGCGAGGTGACGATGAAAAGGCACAGCGTGTCAGGATCATGCTCCGCTTGCGCCACCAAGTCAGATGCGATGCAAGCGGCATCTCCGTCTTCGCTGATGACAACAGCCTCAGTGGGGCCCGCCAAAAACTCGATGGCGCAATCGAAAGCGACAAGCTTCTTCGCGGCGGTCACGTAGCGGTTGCCAGGACCGACAATCTTATCGACACGTGGAATTTCGTTTGTGCCATAGGCTAGCGCGGCAATCGCCTGCGCCCCTCCGACTCGATAAAACTCGCGCACGCCGAGAAATGCCGCCGCCGCCAGCGTCGCCTGCGCCGGCTTCGGAGAGACCACGCGGATCTCACGCACACCCGCGACTTGAGCCGGAATCACCGTCATGAGCACCGTAGAAGGCAAAGGATAACGACCTCCTGGAACGTAGCATCCGACCGATTCGAGCGGACGCACCAATTGACCAACGCTGACCCCAGGCTCAATTTCGCGGCGCCACTCGACAGGCAGTTGCCACTCCGCATAGCGGCGAATATTCCCCGCCGCCAGCTCAATCGCCTTTTGCAACTCGGGATCGGTTTGCTCCCACGCCTGATGCAGTTCGTCCTCAGAAACCAGCAGCGGCTCGCCCTTGTCTAATTCGTCCCAGCGTGCGGCGTAGCGGCGGACAGCGCGATCGCCGTTGCGCTTAACGTCGGCGACGATGCGGCGAACTGCCGGCTCCACATCCGCCAGATCGGTGGCACCACGCCCGGCGAGTGCCGTCACCCGATTAGCTAGCTCGGCGCCTTCGAGAATGCGCATGACGCCATTGCGCGTCGATTTATGGCGCATCGCTTGATTGCGTGTCGCTTTCCCTCTCGTCACCTTGCGCGTCGCATTCGCCCGCATCACATGACCACCTTGTTCAGCGGATATTCGACGATGCCCTGTGCGTTCGCCTGCTTCAGCTTGGGAATCAGCGACCAGGCTGCCTGTTCTTCAATCACTGTGTTCACCGCGACCCACTCGCCATCGGCGAGCGGAGCAACTGTGGGATTTTGCAGCGCGGGCAGAAGACTGAGAACGGCGGCCAGATCGGCTTTGCGCACGTTGAGCATCAGACCCACGCGGCCCAGCGCGGCGATCGCTCCGCTGAGCATGACCGCGAGATTTTCAATCTTTTGCCGCCGCGCGGAATCGGACCATGCGGACTGGTTGGCGACCAGTTGCGTATTCGACTCCAGCAGGGTTTCGAGAATTCGCAGATGATTGGCGCGCAGCGAACTGCCAGTTTCGGTGACTTCGACAATCGCATCCGCCAGCAAGGGTGGCTTGATTTCCGTTGCGCCCCAGGAGAACTCGACTCGCACGTCGACGTCGCGGCCCGCAAAATAATTGCGCGTGAAACTGACCAGTTCTGTAGCAATGATTCGACCGCGTAAGTCTTCGAGTTTCTGGAAATTCGAAGCCTCTGGCACAGCCAAGACCCATTTGACCTTACCCATGCTTTGCTTGGAATAAATCAGGTCGGTGACTTTCACAACATCAAGGCCGCTTTCGAGCACCCAATCCAGGCCAGTCAAGCCCGCATCGAGCGCGCCGTGTTCTACGTAGCGCGCCATTTCCTGTGCACGAATCAGGAGGCACTCGATCTCGGGATCATCGGTGTGCGCGAAATAAGAGCGGGCGTTCGTGTAGACGCGCAAGCCGGCGCGCGCAAAGAGGTTCAACGTCGCTTCTTGCAAACTTCCTTTGGGGATTCCGAGCCGCAATTTCATCGCGCCGTCCCCTTGACCGTTGCCGCTGGAGTGTTCTCTTGCCGAGTTGGCATCGTTTCGGGCGCGCCTCCGAGAGCAAGTTTTTCCGTAAAGCAAGAGCGCGTTCCATTGTGGCAGACTTTGCCGTCGCCGAGCACATGAACTCGAAAAAGCATCGTGTCGCGATCGCAGTCAGTTCGAGCTTCAACCACCTGCAGGCGATTGCCGGACGTTTCTCCCTTGGTCCAAAGCTTCTCGCGGGTGCGACTGTAGAAGGTCACAAATCCGGTGCGCAGCGTCATCTCGAGCGCCGTCTGATTCATGAAGCCTACCATCAGTAATTCCCCATTATCGGCATCCTGAATAACCGCGGGCGCCAGGCCCTGCATCTTGCCGAAATCAATCTCCATCGTGTCCTCCTGATCCCCGTGTCGGACTTAGATCTAAAAGCAAAAGCCCGCTGCGCGAGTTCTGCGCCAGCGGGCTTGGATTTCCTATGAGTGCTGGTTATCCGATGTCGTTATCCGACGCCCCCGCCGACACGCTCGCCGCGTGGTGATGATGGTGATGGCGATGGGTCAGCGGATTCATCATACCCATGCTAGAGCAGTCGAAATGCGGCTGTCAATCGCATTCAGAGAACCTCGCGGAACCTGCGGCACTGCTGATCGACCGCGTGTCGCCACCTGCTCTCTTCCCTCCAAATCTTGCCTGTGTACCTCAATCCTTCCCCTTGCTATTCTAGTAACAATAGAGCATATTCAGCGGCTAGCTTCCCGTTCCGGACTACTAACAGATGAGAATGGTAATTGACGTTTTCGCGCAGATTTTTGGCACCCTCTGGGCGCACAAGCTTCGCTCTTTTCTTACCATGTTCGGAATCGCCTGGGGCGTCGGTTCCCTCCTTCTGTTGGTCGGCTTGGGCGAAGGCTTCAGAGCGGGCAACCAGCGCAACCTTTCGGAGTACGGCGAGAACATCATCATGATGTTTCCCGGCCGCGCGCCGGCCGTTGCAGGCAGCATGAACTCGGCGCGCCAGTACCGGCTCACGTATCAGGATTATCTCGACATACGAAAGGAAGCTCCGCATGTAAAGACGATCACTCCCGCGCTGGTAACCGACAATGTGAATGCGGTCAGCGAATACGCCAGCGCCAGCGGACAACTGGATGGGGTCGAGCCGCAATATGGTCAGATTCGCTTTCTGCCGCTGAAACAGGGGCGATGGCTCAATGATCTCGACGAAACTCAAAAGCGCAACGTGATCGTTCTGGGCGACGAAATGACGCACCACCTCTTTCCCGGGCATCCCGCCATCGGCTCATTCATTGTGGTCAACGGCTATCGCTTCGAAGTCATTGGCACGCTCAAACGCGTGGGCCGCGGCGACGACAACATGACCAACACCCGCGCCTATATACCGTTTCAGGTGATGCGCAGCGATTTTCCGCTCAAGGGTGAGGAGGCCTTCGACGCGGTTTCCTACATCTACTATCAACCGCGCGTCGCCGATGAACACCTGCTCGCGCTCGCCGAGGCGCGCCGCGTGGTCGCCCGCAATCATCATTTCGATTATCACGATGAAGATGCCTTCGAAGGTTGGGATACGGTGCAGCAAGCGCAGATGATGGGAACCATCTTCGATGCGATGAACGAATTTCTCGGCACCGTCGGGCTCATCACTCTTGCGCTCGGCGCAATCGGAGTGATCAACATCATGCTGATTGCAGTCACCGAGCGCACGCGCGAAATCGGACTGCGCAAAGCTCTCGGCGCCACGAATCGCAGCATCCTGCTGCAATTTTTTGCCGAAGGAGTTTTGCTTACTCTGGTCAGCGGACTGATCGGCATGGCGATGGCTGCCGGACTTATGGCTCTACTCGGGAATTCCAACGGACCCGGCGGTTTTGATCCTCCGCGACTCGTTCCAAAGACCGCTTTCCTCGCTATCGCCAGCCTGACTCTCGCAGGGGTCGCGGCCGGACTCTATCCCGCGCGCAAGGCCGCGCGCCTGCAACCGGTCGAAGCCTTGAGGCAAGAATAAGAATGTCTTTTGATCTTCAGCCGACTCTGAACGGCAAACTTGTCGAACTGAGGCCGCTTCGAGCCGAGGATTTTCAAGAGCTTTATGCGGTGGCATCCGATCCGCTGATATGGGAGCAGCATCCGAGCAGCGACCGTTTCCAGTTGGAGGTTTTTAAGATCTTTTTTCGCGAGGCTCTCGAATCCGGCGGAGCATTCATCGCCCTCGATTCCAAGAGTGGCCGCGTCATCGGATCGTCACGTTTCCACGGATACGATGGAGAAAAACGCGAGATCGAAATCGGCTGGACATTCTTAGCGAGATCCCACTGGGGCGGCATCTACAACCGCGAAATGAAAGAGCTCATGCTGCGGCATGCCTTCAGGTTCGTGGATCGCGTGGTCTTTCTTATTGGGCCGCACAATTTGCGCTCACAGAAAGCGGTCGAGAAAATAGGCGGCGTTCGTGCGGGATCAAGGCGTGACGCAAGCGGCCGGGAAAGCTTCGTTTACCAAATCACTGCGGCGGCCTTTCACGCAATCTTCGAACAGCGCGCAGAAGCAGCACTGGGAGCGAGTTCTTCCAATTCGACTTCCCGCTCTGATGACAGATCGGTGAAAGTTTGAAATCGCAAATTAGAGATTACAAACTGCAAATGCTCCAAGACCTGCTCCAGGAATCCTACGATGCCATGCGCCATAACCGGCGGCGCACAGCGCTCACCATGCTGGGCATGGCCTGGGGCATCGCCACCGTGGTCATGCTTCTTTCCTACGGCGACGGATTCGGCAACGCTATCACGAACATCATGGCAAACTTCGGCACCAAACTCATGATTGTGCTTCCCGGCCGCTCCACGATGCAGGCCGGTGGTCAGAAGGCGGGTGTGCCTCTCCGCATCACCCTCGACGACGTCGATCTGCTGACTGCCAATATTCCGCAAATCACGCATATCACTCCCAATTGCTTCAAGAGTTCCACGGTGCAATACGACACGCGGTCTTACAACATGAATGTAAACGGGGAATATCCCATTTCTTTCGTGATTCGCGCCTTTAGCATGGCGCAGGGTCGCTTCTACAACCCTGAAGATCAGATCCAACGCGCCCGCGTCGCCGTCATCGGCCCCGACGCCAAAGACAAACTTTTCTCCGGACGCAGTGCGCTCGGCGAATATATACGCATCGATGGCGTCAGCTTTGAAGTCATCGGCGTGCTCGACGCCAAGATGCAAGCGGGCGACGACAATATCAATCGCGTCATCTACGTGCCCTTCACTACCATGAGCGACCTCAAGGATACGCACTACCTTGACTCGATCTGGTTCGATTATGAGACCAACGATTATGAGCGCATCGAGCAGTCTGTGCGCTACATCATGGCGGAACAGCACAGATTCAATCCCGCCGACCGCCGTGCTCTTTATGTCTTTAATCTGATGGAGCAGGTTAAGCACTTCGAGACCATCGCCCTCGGGCTTAAAATTCTGCTCGGATTCATCGGCACGCTCACACTGGGCATCGGCGGCGTCGGCCTGATGAATATCATGCTGGTCTCGGTAACGCAGCGCACCCGCGAAATCGGCATCGAAAAAGCATTAGGCGCTCGCCGCCGCCACATCTTTTTTCAGTTTCTCGCCGAGGCGCTGACTATCACTTTTCTTGGCGGGATCTTCGGCATCATCCTCGCATATATCGTCTCGCTCACCGTAGGCCGGCTTACGCTCTACAGCGCCATGGCCAAACACGCTGAAGCCGGAGACATTCGCCTGGTGATCAACCCGATCACGTTGATTGTTGCCATTCTGATTCTTACGGCAGTCGGATTAGTCAGCGGAATGGTTCCTGCCATTCGCGCCTCTCGCCTCGATCCTATTGAAGCGCTGCGCTACGAATAGCGGAAACTTTTCACCCTGCAATACGGCAGTTCTTAGGCGAATCGCTAATTGAATCCGAAAAGAATGAGCCGGGCGGGGCCGCCCGGCTCATCAGCGGACACAAAAATTCCGTTACTTCTTGTCGTCCTTCTTAACGCCTTTATCGTCGCTTTTGTCGTTGCCGCTCTTCTCGTCTTTCTTCGTCTTATCCTGAATCGAGAGCAGTTCAACTTCGAAGATCAGCGTTGCATCCGGCCCAATCTCCGCGACCGCGCCACGAGGTCCATAGGCCAAGCTTGAAGGAATGAAGAGCTGCCACTTCGAACCGACTGGCATAAGCTGAAGCGCTTCCGTCCAGCCTTTGATCACTTGGCCTACGCCAAATGTGGCCGGCTGTCCGCGTTTGTATGAACTGTCAAACTCCGTGCCATCGATGAGCGTACCGCGGTAGTTGCACACAACTGAATCGGTCGCCGAGGGCTTCGGTCCGGTGCCGGGGGTTACAATCTTATACTGCAAACCGTCGGGCAGCGTGACTATGCCTTCCTTTGTTTTGTTGGAGGCGAGAAACGCTTCACCTTCCGCTTTGTTTTTATCCGCAGCTTCTTTCGTTTTCTCCTGCTGCTGTTTCTGAACTTCGGTCTGAACTTCCTTGAGGACGGCCTGCGCCTCATCGGTGGACAGGCGCGTCTTTCCGCCCGCGACGGCATCTTTCAACCCTTGGGCTACGAGATTCCAGTCAACTTCCACCCCTTGCTTTTTGAGATTGCCGCCCAGCCCGTTTCCGATGTTCATGCCGAGCGCGTAGCTGAATTTTTGTTTTCGCGAAGTGAGCGGCGCGGGCGCCGTCTTCGTCGCCGTTGTCGTTTTCTTGGCCGGAGTCTTCGTCGTTGTCGCCGGCGTCTGCGTTGTCGCTGGTGTCGTTGCCGACGGAGTGCTTGCCGGAGTCTGCTGGCCATAGCCAGTTCCGGCCAACATCATTCCCACGGCCAATAGTAGTGCGGTTGTCAGAGATCTTTGCATTTATCTATTGTCCCATTGCCTCGTGTTCTGCGCCAGACTTACTTCTTCGCGGGCACATATAACACCGGGACGCTCTCCTTGTTCACCATCTCGTTGAGCGCGACCAGGTCTTTCGAGATCAGCTCGTGATAGTGCGCCAGCAACGGTCGCGCTTCTTTTTCCAGCTTGTCATAGACCTCGTACTGCTGCTTCGTAGGCGCTACATCGGCGGAGTCTACGCTGAACAGCAACGAGTGCAGCCGTTCGTCGGTGAACACGGGATAGTTCAGATTCGACTCCGAACTCTTAGCATTCACCTGCAACAGCTGCGACTCCACGTCGACGCTCTTCTTGTCGAAGTCTTTCATGGCCGCGACGACCGGAGCGTAGTGCGAATCGTCGCCGAAACGCCGGCTGAGTCCACGCGTCTCGATCCGCACTTCGCGAATCGTACCCACCGCCTCGTGAATCTCCGAGACCAGCGCGACGATCTTCAGCGCCAACTCATTCTGCTTGGCGATATCGTCGTTCGATATTTTCACGCGTTGATCGACCTTCAATTCCAGCGGAGCGGTGTAGGATTTCCCCTCCGCCGTAAGCCGCACTTGATATGCGCCTGGCGGCACCATCGGTCCGCGATTGCGGAATTCCGCGCCCGGCTCGCCCGCCAGCGGAGTCGCGCCCTGCCAGCGCAAATCCCAGACAAACCGATTCAAGCCTGCATCCGCCGGAATCTTCTCGTCCGGAGGCGTCAGATCAGGCCACTCAGGCGGCGTCTCTGCTTCCTTTTTTTCTTCGTTGGAATAGCGGCGAATAACTTTTCCCGAGGCATCGAGAAATTCCAGCGCTACCACTCCCTTCGGCGCAATTGGAAAGTAGTAATAAATAATCGCGCCGTTGGGAGCGCTTTCGCCCACCGGCTGCCGCCGCTCGAAGAAATCCGGCCAGCGCATGCGATAGGTCATTCGCGGCTTGTAAAGCACGACTCCAGCCGCTGCCTGTGCCGTAACCGCCCGCAGCGGAGTGATGTCGTCGAGGATCCAGAAGGCACGCCCGTGCGTCGCCACTACCAGATCGTCATTCTTCACAATCAGGTCATGGATGGGAGTGTTCGGCAAATTCAGTTGCAGCGATTGCCAGTTGGCGCCGCCATCGAACGAAACATAAAGGCCCGTCTCCGTTCCCGCATAGAGAAGATTCTTCCGCACCGGATCTTCGCGCACGGCATGCGTGTAGGCGCCATCCGGGATGCCATTCGTAATCTTTGTCCACGTCTTGCCAAAGTCTGTCGTCTTGAAAATGTACGGCTTCAAATCGTCGAGCTTGTGCGTGTCGACCGCTGCGTACGCCGTTCCTGCGTCGTGCGGCGAAGCCTCAATCAGGCTCACCAGGCTCCACTCCGGAATTCCCTTCGGCGTCACATTCGCCCAGTTTTTTCCGCCGTCGCGCGTGATTTGAATCAAGCCGTCATCGGAGCCCGCCCATATGAGATCCTTCTGCACCGGCGACTCGGCGATCGTAAATACGGTGTCGTAATATTCGACCGAAGTATTGTCCTTGGTCAGCGGGCCACCAGCAGAAACTTGCTTGCTCTTATCGTTGCGCGTGAGATCGGGACTGATCGCCGTCCAACTCTTGCCTTCATCGGTCGTCTTGAAGACGAGCTCCGCCGTCGTGTAAATCGTATTCGGATCGTGTGGCGAGATTTCGATCGGCTGCGTCCATCCCAGGCGGAATTTCAAATCGCCCACGCCATGCCCCGAAGTGTCTTCCGGCCACACCGTGATGTCCTGCTCCTGATTGCTGCGGCGATCGAGGCGAGTGACTACGCCGCTGCCCGAGCCCGCATAAATGATGTTCGAGTCCCGCGGATCGGGCGCCAGGTAACCGCTCTCGCCGCCGCCCGCATCGAACCAGTGCTGTCGTCCGATATACCCGTCGTCGGTCCGGCTGGCGATGCCGACGGTCGAATTGTCCTGCTGCGCTCCATAAACTTTGTAGAGAAAATCGTTGTCCGCCGCGACGTGATAAAACTGCGCTGTCGGCTGGTTATATTGCGTCGACCAACTTTTTCCGCCGTCGACGGAAATCGTCGCGCCGCCGTCATTGCCATTGATCATGCGATTCGGATTCTGCGGATCGAGCCAGAAGCCATGATGATCGCCATGCGGCGCCGGAAGAAGATTCAGAGACTTGCCCCCATCGGTCGAACGGAATAACCCAGTGTTCAGCATATAGACCGTGTCGGCGCTCTTGGGGTCAGCGAAAATATGCGTGAAATACCAGGCGCGCTGCGTGAGCCGCTGGTCGTCGTTGACGCGCGACCAGCTTTCGCCGCCGTCATCGGAGCGGTACAGCCCGCTCTCTTTCGCCTCGATCAGCGCGTACACGCGATTCGAGTCGGCGCCCGAAATGCTCACGCCGATGCGCCCCAGAATTCCATCTGGCAGCCCTTTGCCTTCCAGATGCTTCCAGGTATTTCCGCCATCGGTCGAGCGATACAATCCGCTGCCTGGGCCGCCGCTTTCTAGTCCCCAGGGCAAGCGCTGAATCTGATAAAGGGCGGCAAACACGACGTTGGAATTATGTGGATCGACTGCGAGATCGATTCCGCCCGACTTGTCGTCCTTATAAAGAATCTTGTCCCAAGTCTTGCCGCCGTCGGTTGTGCGATAAATGCCCCGGTCGGTATTCGGCCCATAAGCGTGCCCCAGCGCCGCGACCAGCACATGATCGGAGTTCCGCGGATCAATCCAGACTCTCGCAATATGCTGCGTAT
>JBEKXO010000063.1:0-27399 GCA_049511995.1 Terriglobales bacterium | reverse complement strand
CGGTGAGGACGAAAATTCCGGAGCCGATGATGGCTCCGATGCCTAGCGCGGTGAGCGACCACGGGCCCAGCGTTTTGCTGAGGCGGTGGGCTGGGTCTTCCGATTCCGAGATCAGCTTGTCGATGGACTTGCAACAGAAGGCTTGTCGGGTGGAAGTGCGGACTACGTCGTCTGCGGGCTTGGCGTGCTCAGTGGGCGCTGGTGACAAGGGTTCGCTCTCTCCTCAGAGAGTTAGTCGGGCATGGGTTTGTGGCCCATGCCCGGAGTTCGTCGGATCAGACTTCGGATCAGACTAGCGTTTTGCCTGGCCGCGCGCCAGCTTTTTCACCTTGGGCTTTTTCGATCCGCGGGCGTAGTCGCGGGGCTTCTTCGGCTTTTCCGCTTTGCTCTTTTTGCGGGAGGCTCGCTTGGATTTCTTGCGTTCTTCTTTGCTTAACTCTGTTGTGTTTGCCATCAGTGCGTTTTCTCTTCTCTCTTCATTTTATTGTTGATTCAAATTTTTATTGCTGATTCAAACCTCGTGGCCCTACCGATCTTGTCATCCCGAGCGAACCGGGGTGGAGGAGCGAGGGATCTGCAGTTTCCACTTTCAAACTCTAAGCCTTCTCTAGTTGTGCGTATCTCTCCACCAGCTTTTTTAAACCGAAGCGAGGAAATTGTACCGTAATCTTGGCGTCTTCCCCATCTCCTTCGCGGTGATAGACGGTTCCTTCGCCGTATTTTGGGTGCTTGACCTTTTGGCCGGGGCGGAATCCGCGCTTGCCCGTGGGCTCGTCGGGCAACATTTTCGGCACTTTGAATTTCTTGCCCCGGGAGGCAAAAAATTCGGCGATGTTGTCGATGGAGTTGTATTGCCGCAGCGGAGTCTGCGTCTGCGTCTTTGGCTTGACGCGAGCGGGGTTCCAGGCGGCGCTTTGATCTTCGTCTTCGTAGGAATAATGGGTGGTTTGCTCGTGTGGCGCGGACACTCTTGTCCGCGAAGTGCCGGCAGAAGAAGAAAAAGTAGAAGAGGCAACCGAAGCAGAAGACCGCCGCGCCCGCGATCCTCCCAGCTCCTCCACCAACTGCGGCGGAACTTCCTCCAGAAAGCGCGACGGCACGCTGGCCTCAGGCATATCGGTTCCATATCGGCGGCGATAGACCGCGCGCGACAAAATCAAAGTATCCATAGCGCGCGTCATGCCGACATAGCAAAGCCGCCGCTCTTCTTCGATCGCATCGGGTTCAAGCATAGTGCGGGAGTGAGGAAACAGCCCTTCTTCCATTCCGGCCAGGACGACCAGCGGAAACTCCAGGCCCTTGGCGGCGTGCAGCGTCATCAGCGTGATCTGTGCGTGCTCGTCGTATTGATCGGCGTCGCTGACCAGGGCAGCGTGGTCGAGGAACTGGTCGAGAGTCTCGCCGCGATCGCGCGAATCCATCGCGGCGTTGACGAGTTCGCGGAGATTCTCAATACGGGAGAAAGCCTCGGGAGTGTCTTCTTCTTCAAGTTGCTTGATGTAGCCAGTGCGGTCGATCAGGAATTTCAGAAGCTCTGCGGTGTTGGCGGCGGCCCCAGGAGCGCGAAAGCCTTCGACAGCCCCCTCGACGGCGCCGTCAGCCGCCTCGTCAATGGAGAGACGGGCGTCCGTCGCCGAGCTCTCCGCCGAATCGTGCGCAGCAAAATCAAAACTGAAGTTACCAGGATCGAAATCGGTGTCGCTCTCCTCCGTTTGCGTAGGGGCAGAGCCTGCCCTGAGCTTGTCGAAGGGTGCCCTCACCTGCCCAGTCGAGCGAAGCTCGGCAGCGCCCTCGTCGGATGCCGCGGCTGTATCCTCCACCCGCTCCACAAACGTCCCTGCCAGCATGGCGCGGCCGTCCTCGATCAGCGCCCGGAAGCTCTTCAATGCGGCGAGCGCTCGCGCAGGCAACAATTGGCGCGTGACCGCTTCGCCCAACGCTCCCCAGAGCGACAGTCCAGTTTCGAGCGCGAGTTGCTCGATCGTTTCGATCGTAGTTTTGCCGATGCCGCGCGCGGGAGTGTTGATCACGCGAAGTAGCGAAACGGAATCGTCAGGATTGAGGACAACCTTCAGATACGAGATCAGGTCTTTGATTTCGGCGCGCTCGTAGAAGGAGAATCCGCCTACTACGTGGTATTTCAACTGGTAGCGGCGCATCGCTTCTTCGAACAATCGCGATTGCGAGTTGGTGCGATAGAGGACGGCGGCGCGCGCGGTGTCCCCATTTTCGGCAGCCTGCCGAACGTAGCGGTTGATCGTGTCAGCGGCAAACAGCGCTTCGTTCTCTCCGTCGGGAGCTTCGTAGTAGCCGATTTTTGCTCCGCCCTGGCGCGAGGTCCAGAGATTCTTCCCTTTGCGCCGGACATTGTTGGCAACCACGGCGGACGCCGCGCCCAGAATATTTTGCGTTGAGCGATAGTTTTCTTCGAGCCTCACGATTTTCGCTTCGGGGAAATCGTGCTCGAACTCGAGGATGTTGCGAATGTCGGCGCCGCGCCAGGAGTAGATGGACTGATCTTCGTCGCCGACGGCGCAGATGTTGTGCGCGGTGCCGGCGAGAAGGCGCATCAGTTCATATTGCGGACGATTCGTATCCTGATATTCATCGACCAAAATATATTGGAATCGCCGGTTGTAGTATTCACGCACCGCCGCCACTGACTTAAGCAGGCGCATGGCTTCGAGCAGAAGATCGTCGAAATCCATGGCGTTCGCCTTGATCAGTTCCTTGCGGTACTCCTCGAAGATGTGGGCGATCTTCTCAGTCTTTGGATCGGCGGATTGCAGATAAATTTCCTGCGGATCCAGCATGTGATTCTTGGCCCACGAAATTCGCGAAAGCACATTGCGAGGCGTAAGTTGCTTATCGTCCAGACCCAACCGCCGCATGATGCCCTTCACCACCTGCTGCTGGTCGCTCTCGTCGTAGATAACAAAATTCTTGGTGAGCCCAATCGGAGCCTGCCCCGGCACGGGAGAAGGAATCCGCAGCGCCTCAATATCCCGGCGCAAGACGCGCACGCAGAAAGAATGGAACGTGGAAATCACGGGCTTGGCAACGGTGAGCGAGCCAACGAGCTTTGCGACGCGCTCGGCCATTTCGGCGGCGGCCTTGTTGGTGAAGGTCATGGCCAGGATCGACTCCGGCATGACGCCGATTTTTTCGATCAGGTAGGCGATCCGGAAGGTAATGACGCGAGTCTTGCCGCTGCCGGCTCCGGCGAGGATGAGCACGGGCCCTTCGGTGGTTTCGACCGCTTCGCGTTGTTGCGGGTTGAGTTGATCGAGGAACGACAAAAGAGAATGGCTCCGGCTGCCCTAAAGGGATTTTACAGGATGAAGATTAAGAACTTCTGGAGCAGGTCACTGGGAGGACGAAGTAAACAAGCGATCCCTAAGAAACATCGCCCCGGCGGAAGCTGCAAAGCCACTATCGCCAAAACGCAGGGAGCTGGCTCCATCAGACCTGACCTAAGCGACCGACCCGATTCACGTAGGGGCAGGTGCCCTCACCTGCCCAGCCGAGCGTCAGCTCGGCCCCCGCTACAATCTCAACCCAACCTAACTCCTTCGAATTTGGGAGAACCACCAATGTAACAAGTGGGACAACTCCACTCATAGCCGCCAAAAAGAGTGGCTCTACCGCAAGTTTTTGGGCGGCGCAGCGGTTCACCGCTGCGATATCTCGGCTTTTTTCATACCGGCTTCAGCCGCTGACGGATTTCAAAGCTTGCGCGCTGAGCTCTTCTGACATCACGTCAAAAAAACAAGGGCGCAGCCTCACAGCCACGCCCTCGAGCGCTCATTATCGGAGCTACTTGCGCTGAAACGCCCCATGTGGCCGAATCGCCGGATGCACAATCGAAACACGCGACTGCGACGTTGCTCCTTGCGCCACTCCTCCCGAACCGGAATTCTGCCCCTCAAATGTCCCCACTCCAAGCTGAGCAACGCCGCCATCGTTCGCGAGAGAGTCCACGTCGATAAAGACAACGGTGGAGGCATCGACCACATAGTACTGCAGCGTAAACCCGCCCAATTCCGTGCCGTTGTTCGTGGAAGAGATCGTACCGCGGCCGTCGCTATTTGCATCCGGTACGTACTCCCCGCTCATCGACGAGGATACTGGCGCCACGCCAAGGCCACTTTCGTCTAAGACCCCGGTCATGTTTGCGGTCCCGGTGAGACTGGTGTCTGGAGCACCGGCGTCGAACTGGGCAATATCGTTGACCACGCCAACCGGGCCAACCCCCGTATTATTGACGCCGGAAAAGTTGAGACCGTAGCCTCCCGAGCCGGTGAACGACGTGGCGGATTGCGAAAAGGAAGTGCCCTGCAACAATCCGAGGTTATCGATTTCCAACACCTGGCCCCCGCCCGTGGACTGGTAAACCACAAACCCGGTAACATTGGCATCGCCATTGGTGAATCCAGCCAGAGTCAATTCGCAACGCCCCGCAACGCAACCTGCGGCTGACGTAGAAAACGGCTTGAGTAAATTGACCGTGCCAGCGTCGTTGTAGTCCTCGAACCCGTTGGTCAGGTCGCCATTGGCATCCGTAGTCGCATAACCGCCGGCCGAGACTGGGTTCCCGCCACTGTCCATACCGCTAAGTACGAACACCAGCTGACCTGAGGCCAGAGAAGTTACTTGCGTGAAGGCGTCGCCGGCGAGCAGATTCAGCGTTTCGTCGGTCTCGATAAATTTCAAATGCGTGGAGTCGATCACCCACACGTCAAAATCCAACGAGCCGAAGCCGGTCGTTAACGTAGCCGTGCTAGGGGCTCCTGATGCGCCCGCAATCAACTGCCCGCTGAGAGGCAAACCCGTAAGATTGTTGGACGTGCCATCGTCGTTTAAATCCTCGGTACCGCCGATGCTGTTGCCGTTGACCGTGAACGCTCCCACCGTGCCCAACGGATTCCCCGCCGAGTCAGTGCCAGCGAGAGAGAAGGCGTACGACCCTGAGAGACTCGGCGTCGGAGCCTGCACGTCGATGGTTCCGCTACCAGTGCCCAAAGTGTCGAAACGGCTAATCAACCCGTGACTGGATGTGGTCAGCACGAAATCGACGTTAAAGCTCCCTACTGGAGTCACAAGCGTGGCGGTGCCACGACCATCTTTGCCGACTTGGTAAGCACTGCTCGTACTGACGGCCTCGCCAGTCTCCACGCCGATATTCCCAGGATCATTGATGTCAAGCGTGCCTCCCGTGATCCCGCCTGTGCCATTGGCGATTATTGTTCCCGCGATTGCAAAAGGAACCACTACCGAACTGGAGTTAATGTCCGTGCCCGATATCGAAATAACGTAGGTGCCACTGAGATTGCCGTCGCCGAAGCCGCCTTGATTGGGCTGGACAATGGGGCTGCTCGATCCGCATCCGGTCGTGGCAAGAACGCTGGCGATCGCCAGGGCCACGAGCAAGCCTCCGGCACACTTGTTGATGGCAGGGGATTTCATAGAGGCACTCCTGTTATTTGTAGGTATTTATTCGTAAGATGCGCTAACCCGCATCCTAAAGGAAAGTTTCGCTGAAAAAAAATTAGTAGGACCGTTCCCCTTACTTCCGTAATCCGGCCGCGCCACCTCAACCCTGACATCCCGACCGAACCACCCTAACTCTGTCATCCCGACCGGAGCGAAGCGAAGTGGAGGGACCTTGTGTCACTTTTTTGCCGCCCACCAACCTAAACCCCAGCCCCAACCGCTGCAGGACGCCCCGCCCGCTTGCGCCGTTCCGCGGCCCTTTCCGAAGCCCACACTCCCACTCGATAGGCGAGCAGAATACCCAGCAAAATCCCATATTCAATCGGCTTCGTGCGATCCGCCTTCACCAGCCACAGATAATGCACCACGCCAAGAATCCCCGTCAGATAGATCAGTCGATGCAGCCGCTGCCAGTTCTTCCCTCCCAGCTTCCGAATCGACCAGGCGGTCGAAGTCAGCGCCAGCGGAATCATCAAAACAAAGGCCGAAAATCCCACCGTAATAAACGGCCGCTTGACAATGTCTTTCACCATCTCGTGCACATCGAAAAATTTATCCAGCCATATGTAAGTAAAAAAATGTAAAGTTCCGTAAAAAAATGCAAACAACCCCACCATCCGCCGCACCCCAATCAACCAATATTGCCGGCTGATCCTCCGCAAAGGCGTAATCGCCAAAGTAATAAGAATCAGCCTCAGCGTCCAATCGCCAGTAGCGTGCGTGATGACTTCAATAGGATTCGCACCCAATCCATCATGAAAAGCCTTCCACCCCAGCCGCCCCAACGGAATGAGCGCCGCGAGAAAAATAAAAATCTTAAGGATGCGCAGTCGGCTCATAAAACAATTGCAGAGGTAAGAGGTCAGAGTGCAGAGGTGAAAGGCGTCGAGCTAACGCTTTTCACTTCTGCAATCTGACCTCTAACCTCTGACCTTCCATAACCTCTGACTTACCTAGAAATTCTTCCTAAGGTCCATCCCCGCATAGAGCCCCGCCACCTGATCGTACCCATTAAACATCAGCGTCGGTCGCTTAAAGAATTCCCCCAGTCGCCGCTCCTTCGCCTGGCTCCAGCGCGGATGATCGACCATCGGATTCACATTCGAATAAAAACCATACTCATGCGAGTTCTGCTGTTGCCAGCTGTTCAGCGGCTGGCTGCCCGTAAAGCGTATCCGCACAATTGACTTCGCGCTCTTGAATCCATACTTCCACGGAACCACAATCCGCAGCGGCGCCCCGTCCTGATTCGGCAGCACCTCGCCATACATCCCGAAACACAGCAGGCACAGCGGATGCATCGCCTCATCCATCCTCAGCCCCTCGACATATGGCCACTGCAACGCATTGCTGCGCTGCCCCGGCATCTGCTTCGGATCGTAAATCGTCGTGAACTCCACAAACTTCGCCTTCGGCAGCGGATCCGCCCGCTTGATCAATTCGCTCAGCGAAAATCCCACCCACGGCACCACGATCGACCATCCCTCCACACATCGATGCCGATAAATGCGCTCCTCCGGTGCCGCCATCTTGATGATCGTGTCAATATCCAGCACCTGCTTCTGCTTGACGTCGCCATCAACCGTCACCGTCCACGGACGCGTCCTGAAATCCTTGGCCAGCCCCGCCGGCTCATACTTGTCCGTAGAGAATTCGTAAAAATTGTTGTAGTTCGTAACGTCCTTATAAGGAGTCTGCGCCTCGCTCGTGCTGAACGCACTCTTTTGAATCCCATCGATCTTGGCGTTAGCCTGCGCAATCAACGAAGGATTCACCAGATCGCCGACATCTCGCCAAGCCAAGCCCGCCACCGCAGCCGCTCCCGCCAGCCCCGCCCCAGCCAAAAACTTCCGCCGGTTCAAATACGTCGACTTCGGCGTAATCTCAGAAGAAGGAATCCCACCCGATTTCCCAATCAACATAATTCACCCTCATCCCCCACACCTACTATTGCTAACCCAGTTGAAGTACGCACAGCTGCCGGACATGGATGTCCCGCCACCGAATACCCACCTTATTAGTATAGGACGACCCAGGGAAAGAAAAGTTTCAAGCGAGAGTGGGTAACCCGGAGGTCAGAGGTTAGAGGTCAGATTGCAGAAGTAGAACCATCAGAGTCAAATTGCGCGATTTTTACCTCTGCAATCTGACCTCTAACCTCTCACCTGACGCGAACAGCGAACAGCGAACGACCATCGACCAGCCTTCCTCTCAGTTCCCCGCCGACTTCGCGATCGCCTTCCCCGGCTTCGCCCGCAGAACTTCGCGGACCTTCTTGGCGAGATTTTGCAGCGTGAAAGGTTTCTGCAAAAATGCTGTCCCCGCGCTAAGCACCCCCTGCGTCGCGACCGTATCTTCCGTGTAGCCCGAAAGAAACAGCACTCCAATCCCCGGACGCAGCGCCAGCAGTTGCTTCGCCAGTTCGCGTCCTCCCATGCCCGGCATCATCACATCGGTGATCAGGATATCGATCGGCTCCTTGCACCCCGCGGCGACGCGCAACCCTTCTTCGCCATTCTCTGCTTCGATCACCTTATAGCCGCGCGAGACGAGCGTGAGATGCACCAGTTCGCGAACCGATTCCTCATCCTCCACCAGCAGCACCGTCTCCGATCCCCCCGTTTCGTGCGGAGGTGCCGCCACCGGGCTTATCTCTTCCGCCGCATCTTCCACTCGCGGCAGATAGACATAAAAGGTCGTCCCCACTCCCACCTCGCTCTGTACGAACACATATCCGTTGCTCTGCTTGACGATGCCATACACCGTCGACAGCCCAAGACCCGTTCCTTTTCCTTTTTCCTTGGTCGTAAAAAAGGGCTCGAAGATCCGCGACTGGGTCTCCTTGTCCATTCCATGCCCGGTATCCGAAACCGAGATCACCGCATATCGCCCCGGCAGTATAAACCGGTGCTGGCTGAAATTCGATCCCACCGTAACATCGGCGCTCTGCAAAGTAAGCTTCCCGCCTTCAGGCATTGAATCCTTCGCATTCACCACCAGATTCATGATGACCTGCTCCAACTGGCTCGCGTCGGCGCGAGTGTGGCCGGTTTGCGTCGAGAGCCGCGTCGCCAACTCGATATTTTCCCCAATCAGCGGCCGCAGCAGCCGCTCCATGTCTCCCACGACCTTATTGACGTCGACCACTTTCAACTCCAGCAGTTGCTTCCGGCTGAAAGCCAGCAATTGCCGAGTCAGCGTCGCCGCGCGATCCGCCGCCTGCTGAATCGATTGCACCTTGTCGTGCAGCGGCCCGTCCTTTTCCAGTTGCTCCAGCAATACCTCGGTATATCCGTTAATCACCATCAACAAGTTATTGAAATCGTGCGCGACCCCACCGGCGAGCCGCCCCACGGCATCCATTTTCTGCGCCTGGCGAAGCTGTTCCTCCAGTTGCCGCCGGTCGGTGATGTCCTCCGCAATCAGCTCCAGCACTTCTTCCGGCTCATCGGTGATAGTTGCCGCGCAGCCGCTGAGCCGCACGATGATTACTCGCCCTTCTTTGCGCTTCCACTGCACTTCCACGCCGTTCAGGCTGCCCGTCCGCCGATTGTCCTCGGCCAGCCGATCAAGCTCCTGCGGATTCACAAACACATCGCGCCGCACATCCAGCCTGAGCAGATCCTCTACCGATTCATACCCCAGCATCGTGATCAGCGCCGGATTCACATCCAGAAATCTTCCGCCGACCGTGCACCGGCAAATGCCGAACGCCGCGCTCAAGATCAGCGATCTTGATCGCGCCTCCGACCTTCGCAACGCCTCCTCATAACGCTTGTGCTCGATCGCCGCCGCCAGTTGCTGCGAAACAAATTTCAGTATCTCGCGGTCCCGCTCTCCAAAGCGTGTGTTCTTGTTGTAGCTCTGTACCACCAGCGCTCCAATCGAACCCATGCCGCTCTTCAGCGGAACTCCCAGCCAATCCACCGACGGAGCGCCAATCAACTCCACCTCGCCGCGCCGCACCAGTTCCGCAAACACCGACGGAGTCGCCAGCAGCGGCTCGCCCGACCGCAGCACGTATTCCGTCAATCCCCGTCCCAGCCGCTTCGGCGCAGGCGTGGGGTCCTCTTCATCCACGAAATAAGGAAAGCTCAGCAGCTGCGACTGCGGATCATAAAGTGCGACGTAGAAGTTCCGCGCATTCATCAACTGCCCGACGATATTGTGAATGGCCGCAAAGAATTGCTGCAAATCCTCCGCCGACTGGCTGCGCGCCGCAATCGCATACAACGCCGCATTCAACTCCTCCGCCCGCTTCTGCTCCGTGATATCGCGATAGGAGGCATACGCCCCCACCCTCTTTCCGTTCAGGAACACCGGAGAAGTCGAGAGCTGCACCTCGACCAGCGACCCATCCTTCCGCCGCCGCCGTGTCTCCAGCGAAAGTTTGCTCTGCGTCTTGATGCACTCCGAGATCCACGCCGTTTCCGCATAGCGATCCGGCGGCACAATCAGTTGATCGAGTGCCTTCCCCACCGCTTCCCCCGCGCTGAACCCGAACACCCGCGTGAATTCCCCGTTGATGCGCAAGATCCGCCGCTCTTCGTCGATAATGCTGATCGCTTCCGGAGCGTTCTCGATGAGCTGTTCGAAGTAGGCTTTCTCCAGCGTAAGCGATGCTTCCGCCGCATCGCCGTTCGCCAGGTATTCTGCCTGCGGAAAATCGTGAGCTGGGAGGCGATGCGCGTCGTGGCTGGCAGCAGGCGTGAGATCGGGAGCAGAACCCGCAGTAGGGCTAAGAGTATTCGCGATGATCGGTCGCCCGCTTTGCTCGAGAGCATCGCGCAACGCCTTCGCCGGCAACTCGTTCCCACCTGCTGCCGGGGCGAACTTCTCCCCCATACAGTCTTCTCCCTCGGCTCTGACTTTATTGAAATGGTAAGTGGGGGGACCTGTTTGCGGGTAGTTACGGCGGTAATGGAAATTTTCAAATTGGGAAAGCAGACATCTCAGGAAGCGTTCGACAGCAAGACGCACACCTGTCGCAAAGTAACCTTTTGTTCTTCCGTCACGACCAGAAACTCCACGCCGCAGCGCAGCCCGTCGCTATATCGCACCACCCCGCGCACCTTCATAACCCCAGGCGCCGCTGGAATTGGAAACTCAAGCGACACCACTTCTCCCGCCTGCACCTGTCCGCTCAACGTCGCTCCCAGCCCATCTTGCGCCAGTTCATTCGTTCGTCCCCACAATGTCGTCGTAACGCCGTCGCGAAACACCGACACTTCAACCCGCACGTCAAAACGATACCGCGGAAACCGCCGCTCCTTCTTCTGCGCCGTGGCCGCTGCTCGCGCGTGATCGCTCAATCCAATTTCTCCATTTTCCCTTGCGTCCAAGGCCGACTTGCGATTGTCCTTCACACACGCCCACACCTCAACGGCATCAAAGTGCATGTACCACCGAAGACCGAGGTTCTTGTCCGCATTTGGTAGGGGCTCAGTCTTACTCGTTTTAGAAGGGCATTGCTAGTCTCACTCGTTTTGAAGGGGCACGGCTTCAGCCGTGCCGTAAGCATCGCATTTTCACTGCGGCTTTACAGCTTGCTGAAAAACGCGCCTTTGTCCTTGCTTTTGGGTGGCGCAGCGGTTCACCGCTGCGATAAGAGCCCCGTTTTCAATGACGGCTTCAGCCGCTGAGGGAAACGCCGCCGCCCGGCATGAGTTTTTCAGCACTCAGTTTAGCCGCTGAGGGAATGCATTGTTTCAAACTGAGCCACCGCCCCGCATTCGTATTTCTCCGTGCCTCCGTGGTGAAAACCCCGATAGACACCACCCAGGCGGTCGGTGCATGCACCACCGAAGTCAGCAGTTCTGCCAATTCCTTGGCTCGTCGCGTCATCAGCCTGCGAAGAAGAGAGAAGGGAAAGGTTTTGCCAAGCAGTAGGGTTTTCTCCGTGCCTCCGTGTCTCCGTGGTGAAAACGCGGATAGGACACCACCCCGGCGCTCGGTTCCCCGTGATAATCTTGAATTTATGCCGTACCGCTCCAACGCCGCCGAAGCCTGGTATCCCGGCCCGCAGTCCACCGCGTCAGAATCCGATATCCCGCTCGACCTGCTTCCGCCACCGTCCCTGACCCGGCCCCTATGGCGCTCGCTGGTCGGCAATCTCCGCGACCGCTTCGCGCCCGAAAAGCTTCCACCGCTCAACCTCACCTCGCGCCCCGTCGACGTCGGCCTCTCCCTCGGCGACCGCCTGCGCATGCCCTGGTTCCGCACCGTTTTCACCAACATTGGCGACGTACTCTCGCCCGAAACCCTGCCGCCCCTCGAACTCGAATCCCGCCCCGTCGACGTCGGCGAACTCATCACCGATCAGCTCAGCCATTTCTGGTGGGGATCGCTCCTCCGCAACCTCGCCGATCGCGTGGCGCCCGAATCTCAGCCCGCCCTCCAGCTCACCGCCAAGCCGATTCAGGACATCATCCCCAAATCCTGGATACTTCTCCCAATGTGGTCTGAAGTAATCGACGGCCCCAAGGTTTTTTATCCGGACAAGCCAAAGGCTGCCGACGCAACGCGAC
Organism: Terriglobales bacterium; assembly: GCA_049511995.1. Classification (GTDB taxonomy): domain Bacteria; phylum Acidobacteriota; class Terriglobia; order Terriglobales; family Acidobacteriaceae; genus Acidiflorens. The sequence continues at coordinate 15,379 of JBEKXO010000063.1, read as the reverse complement.
CAATCAATCTGCAACCGATGCCTATCCCCGAGGAAAAGCGCGAAGCGATCGCCGAAGCGCTAATCAAAGAGCCCACCGCCTCCGAACTTCTCCGCGACCTACGCCGCTCCCGCATCCGCCAAAGAATCTGGGTCGCCTTAGCCGCCGCCCAAGTCATCTACATGGTTCTGATAGCCGTCGGATACCTCCCATAATTAGGTCAGAGATGAATTGTCCGAGTGTGGCGCGGGCGCCCTCGCCCGCGTCCCCGCACCTAAATCTAAAAGGAAATCCGAGACCCAGTACGTCCCAGGTCTTGCTGGATACTGAGTACCGGGCACTGGACACGAACCGCTAGAATTGTCCAGGTTCCCATGAACCCCGCCCGCATATCCGCCCTGCTGGAGCCTTTCCTGGATCACCCGCTCTCCGAACTCCAACTGGATCAAATATCGATATACATCGATCTATTACAACGCTGGAACGCCCGCATCAACCTGAGCGCCATCCGCACCGAAGAAGAAATAGTAACCCGCCACTTCGGCGAATCCCTCTTCCTCGCCCGCCACGTGTTTCCCCCAACTCCTAATGATGTGGCGCGGACGCCCCCGTCCGCGAACGCCAACACCGCCGAAATGCCAGCCCCGACCATCTCCTCCAAACAACGTCATCCTGAGCGGAGCCATGGCATCCGCGAAGCGGATGCCATGGCGCAGTCGAAGGACCCCTATCCGACGTCGCAGCCATCGCTCGACAAAGAAGAGGCAGGCGTATCCGAGAAAGTAAACGACGGCGCCGATCGAAGCGGTTCAACTGGCAACTGGCAACCGGCAACTGGCAACCGAGTCCTGGACATAGGCTCCGGAGCCGGATTCCCCGCGCTACCCTTAAAGATCTGGGCCCCCCAAATCCACCTGACCCTGATCGAATCCAACCACAAAAAATCCGCCTTCTTGAAAGAAGTGGCAAGAGCACTTACATTCACCAATGTCGATGTAATCACCGAACGAACCGAGTCGGTCTTAGCGCGCCCAGCCTCCCCCCGAGCCGAAGTAGTAACCCTGAGGGCCGTAGAACGCTTCGAAGCCATCCTCCCCCAAGCCGCCCACTTCCTCGCCGCCCAGTCAGCCCTAGCCCTGCTAATAGGAGCCTCCCAAATCCCCAAACTACCTACCCAACCTACCCTAAAATGGCAAACTCCAATCCCCATCCCAAACTCAAACCAAAGAATATTACTACTCGGATACAAGTAGCGAAGCGCTAAAACTAAGCGTAGCTACTATGAAAGTGGAAAACCACACCAATAAATAAGCACTAGCTTACGTAATAGTGGCGAATAATAGTCGAATCTCATTCATGAAGCAAATCGAAGATGGCGTTGCAATGAGGCGAACATAAGACGAATATGTTCCACGTGGAACACTCTTAAGTCTCCCAACAATCAGCCCGTCTAGAGGTTGCCTGATGTTCCACGTGGAACATTACGGAGCACTTCCAGCCGCCTTCCATGAATAGTGTTCCACGTGGAACATTCAGCGAGTTGCACCAGAATCTGGCATTGCTTTCATCCTCACGTTCTAATATTCTGGCGCGCAACAAACAACAGAAGAAGCAAGAGACTATATGGGACGCGTCATTGCTGTTGCCAACCAGAAGGGCGGCGTGGGGAAGACTACGACTGCCATCAACCTAGCTGCCTCTTTAGCTGCCGCCGAAGTCAATACGCTGCTGGTCGACTGCGATCCGCAGTCGAACTCTTCTAGTGGGCTTGGCTTCGTCAAGGACCCGGAACGGGTTAGCGTCTATGACGTCATCATGGGGGCGGCCTCGGCCGAGGAGGCGCTTCAGCTTACTGCTCTCGAGCAGCTCTGGCTGATCCCGTCCCACAAGAACCTGATTGGGGCGAACCTGGAACTGGTCTCGATGGAGCGGAGGGAGTACCGTCTGCGCGACGCGCTTGCTCCGCTACTTGACCGCTTCCAGTTCATCGTGCTCGATTGCCCTCCGGCGCTGGACCTGCTTACGTTGAACTCTCTCGTCGCGGCGGATGGAGTTCTGATTCCGATGCAGGCGGAGTACTTTGCTTTGGAGGGAGTGTCGGAGTTGCTCGACACTATAGAGAGGATACAGGCCGAGTTGAATCCTGGGCTGGCGGTCGAGGGTGTTGTGCTTACCATGTTCGATGAGCGCACTAATCTGGCGCAGCAGGTGGCGGAGGAACTGAAGAAACATTTTGGAGATAAGCTTTGCTCGACTACGATCCCGCGGAACATACGGCTGGCGGAGGCTCCTAGTCATGGGCTGCCGGCGTTGATGTATGACGTGCGGTCGCGCGGGGCGGAGAGTTATATACGGCTGGCGAAGGAGATTTTAGATCGACAGGCTGCGCTAGCCCGGGGGCCGGGTGAGGCGGCTTAGATTGATGGTGGTAAATATTTATGTATATCGATGTTAGGTGGCGAGTCGCAGGTGATGGGAAAAGCTTAGACCTGGGGACGATCGTTTGGCGGGTTTAGAAATCTTTGCGGTGTGGGGGACAGCAGGTCCTTCGCGTTGCTCAGGATGACAAACATTTTCAGGGGGGTTGGGCTGAGGGCGGCTCAGATTGATGTTAGTAAATATTTATGCGTATCGATGTTTGGTGAAAGGTCGCGGACCATCGCGGGCCGAAACTGGGACGTTCTTTCGGCGGGACACAAGGTCCTTCGACTCCGCCACGACATCCGCTTTGCGGATGTCGTGGCTCCGCTCAGGATGACACACTTCGGGAAGATAGGGAGTAATGATGACTACGGTGAATGCGGCTGATGTGAAGAGTTCGGAGAAGAGTCACGAAAAGTTGGCGGAGAAGCGACGGGCTTTGGGGCGGGGGCTGGCTGCTTTACTTCCGGGGCCTCGGGTTGTGAGTCCTCCGACTGTCGCCCCTGCTACACCTCTTCCTTCCAGCCCTGGTGGTCCCAGCATTCCTCCTCCCACCCTTCCGCAAAGTACGCGGAAGGATGGGGCACCCGCCATTTCTGCTCCCGCGGAGAACAGTTCTCAGCTCTCAGTTGTCGGTTCTCAGTCTCCGGTTGCGGGGACGGTGGAGCAGTTGCAGGCTTCGGTTGCGGGTTCGGCGCCGATTGGGGACGGCGGCGTTCGTGAGTTGGCGATTGAGCTGATTGATCGCAATCCTTATCAGACGCGGTCGGCCTTTAAGCAAGAAGAGTTGGAGGAGCTTAGCCGGTCGATCAAGGTGCAGGGAGTGTTGCAGCCGGTGATGGTGCGTCCGGGGGCGGAGGGGCGATTCATCCTGATCCTGGGGGAGAGGCGATTGCGGGCGTCGATGATGGCGGGGATGGCGACGATCCCGGTAATGGTGAAGCGGGTCTCGGAGCAGCAGGCGGCGGAGATGACGCTGGTCGAGAATCTGCAACGGCAAGACCTGAACTGCATTGAGCAAGCGCGAGCGTTCGCGAATTTGAGCACCCAGTTCAAGATGACGCAAGACGAGATTGGGGTGCGGGCCGGAGCTTCGCGGGAGACGGTTTCGAATTACATGCGGCTGCTGAATCTGCCGGAGAGCGTGATTGGGGCGCTGCTCACGGGAAAGCTGACGTACAGCCACGCCCGGGTGCTTTTACAACTGCGGGACCATATCGAAATATGGAAGTTTGCGAAGAAGGCGATTGAAGAGAAGATGTCGGTGACGAAGTTGGAAGAAATGGTGTTTGGGGGTGGGGTACAGAGGCCTGGGGTTCCTCCGAAGTCGGGCGGAGCGCGATGGCAGGATCCGAATGTGAAGGCGGCGCAGCGGTCGCTCGAGGAGGTGTTAGGGATGCGAGTGCGGATTGCCGACCGGAGTGGAAGAGGGAAGATTTCGATTGAGTATGCGACGCTCGAGGACTTTGATCGGGTGGTGGGGATGTTGAAGGGCGGGAGCTAGGGCAGGTGACGTGAAAAGCGAGGGGGAGCTGAAGTGTAACAAGTGGAGTCGCGAGGGGAAATTCCCGGTGCTGCGGGCGAACAGCAGGTCCTTCGCTCCCCCCCAACGCGCCAAAAGCGGGCGCGCTGGGGGCCCCGGTTCGCTCAGGATGACAAGTTTTTTTATTAATTTAGGAGACACCCCGGTCCTTCGACTTCGCTGGGGCTATTCGCTTTGCTCTTGGCTCGGCTTCGCTCAGGATGACACTTCGAAAAATTATTCTTCTATCGCAGCGGTGAACCGCTGCGCCACCCAAAAACTTAGGAATCGTGTGGGATTGTGGCGGGGGCCGAGCTGACGCTCGGCTGGGCAGGTGAGGGCACCTGCCCCTACGTGAATCTGGTCGGGTGGGGGACCCGCTTTCAGCCTATTGCTCAGGATGACACTTCGAAAAATTGTTCTTTTATCGCGGCGGTGAAGCGCTGCGCCGCCCAAAAGAGAAGCACGGCAATACTTTTAGGCTGTCGATGGGTGAAATCCTCCCACTTGTTACTCTTCTGATTCTCCAGTCTGGGCAGTATTTTTTCCCGCTTGGAAAGCTGGCGGCCGTCCGGACGAGTGGCGGGGTGGTGCTTATGTTGGTTGGCCGGCGGCGACAAAGAATCGCCGCGTTTGATTGAGTTGGCTGACAGTCGTCTCCGTAGTTATTTTCACTGTCTCTATGTAAAGCCAAGGGCGGGGAGGGAGACATCGGGTCGAGCATGTATTTTGGCGAGTGGGAGCTGAAGAGCGATTGAGATTTTCGCGGCGTGGAAAAAAAGCAGGTCCTTCGCTTCCCCACCCCAACGCGCCAAAAGCGGGCGCGCTGGGGGCCCCGGTTCGCTCAGGATGACAAATCGATAAGGTGGTGAAATTTTCGCGGTGCGGGCGGACAGCAGGTCCTTCGCTGCGCTCAGGATGACAAGTTTAAAAAGGGGGGAGATATTCGCGGGTGCAACAGCAGGTCCTTCGCTGCGCTCAGGGATGACAAGTTTAAAGGGGGGGGCAACCGGGATGACAGGTTTTTTGGTATTGTCGCTGGACGAGTAATGGTGAGGCGATATGGGATTGATCAATGTGTTGTTTGGGCGGCCGCTGGCTTCTTCGGAGGATGAGGGAGAGCGGATTACTCCTCTGCAGGGAATTCCTACGTTTGGGCTGGATGCGCTGAGCTCGGCGGCTTACGGGCCGGAGGCGGCGCTGACGATCTTGCTGCCGTTGGGATTGCTGGGGGTGAAGTACATTGTGCCGCTCACTTTCGCGATCATTCTTTTGCTGATCATTGTTTATTTCAGTTATCGGCAGACGATTGCGGCGTATCCGAATGGAGGGGGATCGTACACAGTTGCTAAGGAGAATCTGGGAGAAGGGGCGGGGCTGGTGGCGGGCGCGGCTTTGATGATCGATTATCTGCTGAATGTGGCGGTGGGGATTTCGGCGGGAATCGGGGCGCTGGTTTCGGCGGTGCCATCACTGTTGCCGCATACGTTGGGGCTTTGCTTATTGGTGCTGGTTATATTGACGGTGGTAAATCTTCGCGGGATCAAGGAGGCGGGGTCGGCGTTTGAGGCTCCTACATATTTTTTCGTGGGGACGCTGGCGATTGTGATTGTTGTCGGATTTTATAAGGTGATTGCTTCGGGGGGGCATCCGGCGGCGGTTACGGTATTGGCGCAGCAGCAGGCGGGGCCAACGACGGCGGTGCAGGTGGCGGGCGCGTGGATTTTGATCAAGGCATTTGCTTCGGGATGCACGGCGTTGACGGGCGTGGAGGCGGTGAGCAATGGAGTGCAGGCGTTTCGCAAGCCGGTGGTTGAGGCGGCGCGATTTACGTTGACGGCGATCATTGCGATTTTGATTTTGCTGCTGGGCGGGATTGCCGTGCTGGTGAAGTACTACGACATTGCGGCGACGGATCCGGGAGCTGCGGGATATCAGAGCGTGCTGTCGATGTTGACGGCGGCGGTGACGGGAAAAGGGATTTTTTACGATGTGACGATGTTCTCGGTTTTGCTGGTGCTTTGTTTGTCGGCGAATACTTCGTTCGCGGATTTTCCGCGGCTGTGCCGGATGATCGCGCGGGACGATTATTTGCCGCATTCGCTGGTGACGCGAGGACGGCGGCTGGTGTTTTCGCAGGGGATATGGGGACTGGCGATATTGGCGGCGCTGCTGCTGATTTTGTTTGGCGGCGTGACGGACCGGCTGATTCCGCTGTTTGCGGTGGGAGCGTTTATGGCGTTCACGCTATCGCAGGCGGGGATGGTGGGACATTGGAAGAAGACGAAGGGATTTTGCGGGGCGATGGTGGTGAATGGGTTTGGAGCGCTGGCCACGGGGCTGACGGTGATGGTGATTCTGGCCGCGAAATTTTTGGAAGGGGCGTGGGTGGTGGTGGTGCTGTTGCCGGCGCTGCTGATTTTTATGGGGAGGATTAAGCGTCATTATGAGCAGACGAACGAGGAGGTGGCGCTGAAGGGTGGAGTGGAGTTGACGGCGGAGAATCTGGAGCCTCCGATTGTGCTGGTGCCGGTGGATTGGTGGAACGCGGCTACGGAGAAGGCGTTGCAGTTTGCGCTGACGCTGTCTCCGGATGTGGAGGCGGTGCATGTGACGTGCGATGCGGATGACGATAAGGCGCCGTGGAGCGAGAAACCGCCGGCGGGGGCGCGGGCTCCGAAGCTGGTGACGCTGGAGTCGCCGTTCCGGCTGGTGGTGCATCCGATTGTGGATTATGTGTTGAAGGTGGAGAAGGAGAATCCGGGGCGGACGGTGGCGGTGGTGATTGCGTCGATGGTGGAGCGGCACTGGTATCACTATTTTCTGCACAATCAGCGGGGGCAAATGCTGACGGCGCTGCTGCTGCTGAGAGGGGATGAGCGGATTAACATTATTAATGTGCCCTGGTATCTAAAGGCGTAGGTGACAGTTGTCAGTTGTCAGTGCGGGCAAAAGCAAACGCTTGGCTCCGCTGAGGAATGCTGGTTTGCCATTCGATACGGTGGGCCAGTATTGCGACGGAACTGGAGTGACCTGTCCGGCCGCAGCAACCGGTACTACCGGACTTCCTTTTGGAACATTGGCCAGTATCAACGCCGGATGCCAGGCAGGGTTAAGAATGAAAGAGCGTCCCGCAAGGGGCGCTCTTATTCAGGATTTCTTTCAGGATTTCTGTGCCAAAGCCCACGATTCCTCCGAGTCCGTTCTAGAAGCTGATTTGGGTGATGGAATTGTTCAGATCGGGCGCGGAGAAACCTTCGTAGGTTCCCGCTACCGTCGAGGAAGTGAATGAGACGTACAGCCGACTCGTCACGCCAGGGCTCGTGCCGCGCGCTGCCGCTCCGAGGGAGCTTATGTTTGGAATGAGTGTGGTCTCCGTTCCGTCGAGCGGGTCGAGGGTTTGCGTGACCATTTGTGGTGTCCCCAGCGCGGTGCTGCCGGGATTGATCTGGTTGCGGAACACTTGAACTGCGTGCTGGAACGGGTCGCCTTCGCTGCTGTAATAGGCGATCTGCGTGAAGCCAGTCACGGGATCGGTGGTGATGTTGGAGGCCAGGTGGTTGCCCGCTGCGGTGTCCACGGATACTGGCGCGGACCACGTTTTGCCATTGTCGGTGGAGGTGGTCAGCAGCACTTCCGCATTCAGACACTCGGCAATAGATCCGGGAGGCGCGAACGTATTCTGGCAATTGTCGTAGACCAGAAAGGTCGTGAATTTGCCTCCCGCCTCGGCGCGAATGGCATGCTTGGGAAGCAGGAAGGGCTGGAGGTTGATGTCCAATGGGTTAGGAGCTGAGCCGGTCACCTTTTGAACGACAGTCGGCGCCGTGCATACCGGAGGATTGGGAGCGCCCGCGGGAGTGCAAGTCACGAACTTGATGTCCAAGCTGGAAGCATTGCCCGCGACGTAGTTCACCGTGATTACGCCATCGGGGCGCACGCGCACATAAGAACTGCTCTGGAAAGCTTCTTTAGCGCTAATCACGATGGCAGGTCCGCAGTTCAGCGTATTGGTGCAGGCTGCGAGAGAAACGTTATTGACTGTGTTGTCTGCGATTTCGGTAACCGCGTACACATCACCGGCTCCGGTTCCGGCGCTCGTGGCACGTTCATCGACGGCGATGGAGAAGACGTCGCCAGCAAAGGCGCCGGGCACTGGGAATAGCAGCACCGGCGGAGTGACCGTCCAGCAGGAAGTGGAATGCGCTGCCGTGTGCGTTCCGTTGGGACAGGCTTTGGTATCGAGCAAGGTGGAGACGGAAGCGCGGAAGAGTCCGACTCCGCCGGTTTGGCCAAGGCGCGCGTCGGCCACAAAGAACGCGTCGCGCGCGGGATCGGCGGCCACAGTCGTACCTCCAAACCCTTCGACTTCGTTGCCTTGAAAGGTAAAGTTGGGCAGACCACCTTCAAATTGCACGCTGCAATCGGCGTTGGAAGAGCGGTGCACGTAGTAACCATCCAGGCCCGCTAAGCGAGGGCGGCTGTCATTGCCGACTTCGACGATCAAGTCGTCGCCGGCGCCGAGCCGATTGGGAAGAAAATCCACAGCGCCCGAGCCCTGCGGCAAGGCATTAGCGCGCGGCTCCAGGTTGAATCTCGCGCCGTTGGGGCTGGAGCACGGGACGGTGGCGGCGCTGGTGAACGTCGTCAGCAGCAGCAGGTGAGCGGCGATAACGAGAGCAAACGTCGTGAGCGATTTCATTGGGATTCTCCGTGTTGTCTTCGCAAAAGTTCTAGTACTGCAAGAACGTCAGATGATTGTTCATGTCGGGAAGGGACACTCCGCTGTAAGTGCCAAAGACGCTGTTCCAGGTGAAACCGACGTAGGCGTGGCTCTGTCCAGCCGTTCCGGTACCCGTGGCGGCCAAAGCAATGCGATCTCCCAAGCCCAGGGGTTCAAGCTGAGTCGGTGTTGCAGCGGTGGTATTCGGGTAGATTGATGCCGAGGTCAGCAGGCTAGGCGTGCCCACCGAGGTTGTGCCCGGCGCTATCTGTGCCAAAAACACCTGTGGGTGCGTCTGGAAAGTGAGGTCATTTTCCGTCGAGTAGTAGGCAATGTTCACCGTACCCGTGGAGGAGTCGGTGGCGATGGCGCTGAAGAACTGTTGGAATGGGCTGTTGCTTACCTTGGCGATGGGAGACCAGGTTTGTCCACCATCGGTTGAACTCGTCACTACCACGTCCGTCTTCAGGCAGGTGCCGTTGTCAGCCTTGGAGAGCTTAAGCAGTTTAACTTCACACCGGTCATAGGTGAGGAAAGTCGTAACCGTTCCGTTGCTTTCCAGACGGTGGGCATGTTTGGGCATCAGGAAATCGACCAGCCTGGTTTGTCCAATGAATTCCTTGAAGAGCGGCGTCGTTTCGGTGGTGACCAGGACCGGGGCGCTGCAGGTCGGAGGGTTTGGCGCTCCATTGGGCGTGCAGGTGACGAACTTGACTTCTTCTGACGTCGGAACAAGCGAGTTAAAGTTGACGTAGGAGACGGTGATCACTCCATCGGGACGCACCTGGACCCAGGCGAACTTGGCTTCCGCGTCCTTGGCACTGATGAGCGTGCTGTTGCTGCAATTCAAATCCGCATTTGTGCATGCCGCGAGCAAGATGCTGGTGTCCCCGAAGTCGTGAGGGGCGAGTGCCTCTGTAACCACCGTGTAGACGTCGCCGGCTCCGGTTCCGCTGGTTCTTTGATCGACGGCGAGGTTGGGCTCTGTAAGGAAATTGTTCAGGCCAGTGATGGTAGAGACAGACCCGGTGGTGAAACATCCGGCCGATCCTGCGGTCTGCGTTCCGTTGGGACAATTGGCCGCGTTCAGCAAGTTGGCGGAAGTAGCCTTAATGATTCCAACCCCGTTAAGATCGGGACTGGAGGCAAACCTGAGGTCGGCGAAGAAGAACCCGTCATGCGCCGGGTCGGCCACAACGATGGGAGTACCGAGAGGCATAAACAAGCCCATCGCGTTCGAGATGCTGGGGAACCCGCCTTCCAGATCGGCGGCGCAGTTCTCGGTCGAGCGCTGCACGTAGAAAGCTTCAGGGGAGTCTGACAAACCGCGCTGGTCGGTGGCGGTGGCGATCACCAGATCAAGGCCCGCACCGGCCCGGTTGGGCAGGAAAGCGACCGACAGAGCCGCCTGCGTGACAGCGTTGGGACGCGGCTCCAGATTAAAAATGCTTCCATTCGGAGCCGTGCAAGGGGAACTTCCCGCAGCGGTTGCACTGGCCGACGCATGCAGGGTGAAAAGAAACAGGAGAATGGCGAGATGAGCAACGTGGCCGTGAGTTTTCATAGGACGATTCGCTCCTTAGGTTAGTTTTGGTTGTTGGCAGAGTTGATTGTCGAGCTGGCCGGCTTGTCTTCGTCATCGTCAGCTTTCATGGCTGACTTAAAGCCGCGGATACTTTCGCCGATTCCTTTGCCCAGCTCGGGAAGCTTCTTCGGTCCGAATATGAGCAGCGCAATTCCGAAAACCACCAGCAGATGCATGGGTTGAAACAGTCCTTCAAACATGTGAGCCCCTTGCGTTCGGATAGAAAAAGTAACGTTGTTGAATCGTTAAAAATGCGGACGCTGCTTCATGAAACCGACAGCGTCCGCCAGGAGAGAAATCACCACAAAAGCGGACAGTTAAAGCTCAGGTTACGAGCGCACCGCGGCATCGGCCGCGACGGCCATAGTGTTTAGCAGGTTGAGGAACGCCTGGCTTTGACCGATGAAAAGGCCATCGGCGGTGAAGCTCTTGATCGTAGCCACGGCGCCCGCAAATTTATCGGTCAGCGGACGAATCATCGAAACATGGGGGAGGTTGCCCTTGAATCCGAAAGGCACGGGGAAGATCAGGCTGGGCTGAGTCTTCTTCTTGAGTGGTTGGAAAAAATTCGGGAATGACAGTCCAGATATGGCGTCGGTAAATGGCGCCACAGGAGCTTGCACTCCGTTGCCCGAAAAATCAACCCACTCCAGAAAGTGAGCGATCTCGTCTCCACCAATGCCCAAGGTGATCTCGAGCACTTCTGGGTCCGTCACCTTTTGACTCATGGCCGCATAAAGACTCGACCCGCCTTGCTCGATGTATCCGAAGTGAAAGCCCGCAACATTCGCGATCGCCTGCACGTGATCGTTTCCGGGGAAGTTGGGGTTGGAAGCGCCATTGAAATCGTTGTTGTTTCGCGGAATGGCGTAAACGTTTTGAAGGGTGAGCGCCTGGGGAAATGTGGCGCCGACGTCGGGATTCGACGTGCTGCGGTAGCGAACGTACCAGCTGGTGTCGACATTGAGCTGCATCAGGTTCGTGAGGCGCAGCTTGCCTGAGGATCCCGTAGCGGTGCTTCCCGGCAAAGTTTCGAACTGGGTGAAGTCGACGGGCGCGGCTCCTCTTGAGACCAGATAGGCATTAAGGAAGGTCGCGTGGCTCACTTCATCCAGCGTGTTACTAGTAATGTATTGCGGGCCATCGGAATCGAGGTTCGACAAGGCTATCTGATAGTTATTCAGCGGTTGGTTCGGATCCACCTCAATTGGTGGATTGTTGCCGATACCACCCAGTTCCGCATACTGCGTCCAAAGATCTGACTCGATTAGCTCTGCCGCCGCCAGAAATTGGAGGATGGCGACATCGCCTGGATTTAGAGAATCCCCTGATTGTGCACGCGCCAACGGTGCATTGGCTAACAAACTGGCGCCTATTGCTGCGCCTCCTGCCAGAAGTCCGCCCTTCATAAAAGATCGACGGTCAACCGACTGCTTGATAGATGGGAGAAGTGCTTCTTTCGTCATGTATACTCCACTTTTTTCTGCTGTGATTTTGTTGCAGCTACTGTGTGTTAGACGCGGCACCTAACCATGAGATACATGACGGATGTCAATTAATTGTCAACTCTTGTTTAGAATCCATCTCATAATAAACCTGGGAAGTAATCCAGCGGCCCCCTCAGGGGCTAAAGCCCTTGTCTTTACTGCCCTTTGCGGCACGGCTGAAGCCGTGCCCTACCCAAAACCGATTTATGAGATGGCTTCTACACAAACTACCTTCGATCACGATGTTCGCGGTAGCTAGTAAGGTGATATTTTCCGCAAGGCTTTTTATCTCGCTTGTTCGTTGCTTCCTGTCTTATCCCAGCACCATGTGAAACCTGGCTGGTCAGCAGATATTCCCGAAACATCAGCAGGTTCAAGAGAAGCGCCGTGGTCTGACAAATACTGCGGGCCCGGTAGCGGCGGGACGCGGAGGGGATGTCACTTGATTGACAACTCTATGTCGGAAGGATGTTACAAATTCGCAGTAGCAATATCACCGGGAGTCTTGGGTCGTGGGCGCACTTATAGGAGATGTATGCGGTGACTTGGCAAAACTAATCGAGCGTGTCTGAGACATCGAGTGCCGCAGACGCTCGGCAAAAATGCCGAGACTTCGCCCGGTCCGTCTATTTATAGGGACGATTTGTGTTCGCGCAGATTCCGGTTGCTTACCGAAGTATTTGCTCAGGCGTTCGCGAAGCTGCAGCCGAACCCGCCATAGGCGTGCCTTCACCGCGGTCTGACTCAAGTTCAGCACTTCTGCTGTCTGATCCGTCGAAAGGCCTTCAATATCTCGCAGCACGAAGACCGTCCGCAAGGTCGGCGGCAGCTCTTTTAGAGCGCTGATCAGGATGTCTCGTAATTCAGAGGCCCAGTAAAGTTGTTCAGGGTTGGGAGCCCAATCGATGACCTCCATTGGAAGCATGTCTACATCTGCTTGAAAATTCTCATCCACGGATACCTCTCTTATTGAGCGCTGCTTCCGCAGCTTCATCAGCGACTGATTCACTGTGATACGAAACAGCCAGGTTGAGAATTGGGACTCCTCTCGGAATTGGCCCAAGTTTTGGAAGGCCTTCAAAAAGGCCTCCTGAACCGCGTCTTGGGCATCTTCGGCATTATGCATAACGCTTTGAGCGATTCGAAGTAGTTTGCGATCGTATCGCTTTACCAGTTGCTCAAAAGCAGCAACATCCCCGTTCTTGCTGGCATGGACAAGTTCCAGGTCATCGCTTGTCGCTGCCCTCACTGCGAGTTGTCCGGAGTCTGCAGTCATATTGTAGTAGTCTCCATGATCAATGTGAACTCCGACGAGTACAGCCCCTCACGCGGCTTTGCCTGCAGGACGTTCATGTAGGCCATGATTAAGACGTCCTGCAGGGACATTGTCTTGTAACTAATGCGCCACATCTAGCACCTCCCGCTTTTGGTGAGTGTTGCCATGCCCAAGCTTGATAATTGAGCGCGGCATCCCCGGCGCCAATGGTTATCGAGCTGCACCGTTTCCCGAAAGCATTCCTACTGACAGTTCTGGCATGGTGTGGAGGAACTTCAGGTCGAGAACAATTGTCGTCTGGTTACCCGTAGCCGGAGTGCAAGGAATGCCGCTGTAATCTTCACCCACGGAAGCGGGCATGTGACACTTGTCATCACTTGTTGCCGCGATCAGTGTTCCAGTGCATTGAACTCCGCTATAGTCCTCTCCGACTGTAGATGGCGCGTGACAGTCTTTGTTCTGTACCACGGAGGGCCAGTCAGTTTCTTTTATCGTGTCTAGTAGTTCAGGGAAGTCCTCATGGCTGACGCGGGCTGACCCAACAAGTTCCTGCGCTCCTATGTTTTGAAGCGCTGCTGGCGTAAAGGATCCCGGCAAAAGTACGGCGCTCAAACTCGGGAATAGGAACGTGATTTCGTGAGTTTCGTTATGAATAACAGGATTACCGTACACTGCCCCGGCATAAGCTTCGGTCGGCGCGGCTGTCACGGTGCGCTCCACGCGAGTCAATGTAAGATCCCCGACGACTTCGAACTTGCCGTTCCCTGTCTTCAGAATGCGTGTGGACTTGAATGTCAGCAGAGTGTGATCGGTTGCGTCAGGAACGTAACCGGCAGGCAAGGCACCTTCGGGACTAAGTGCGTGCCCCCAGCCCTCATCCGCAGGATAGATACTAAGATCGACGATCGAGTTGTCCGGGACGTGTGTGTCCAGCTTGACCTTCCCGGTCACGCGAGCGACACCCGTGCTCACTGAATCTGGGTTGGTTCTGGAGCCCTGAAACAGATGGGCATTGGACGCACTAGAGTCGAGAGTCCAGGTATCGCCAGCGAAAGCCAGCGAACCCACAAAGCAAGCGGCGAACGCGAATATTATAGCTCGATGTTTCATGTTGTATTCCTTCCATCCTTCGTTGGATACGATTTGAAGTAGTGCTGGATTCCCTGCTCACGCCCGCCGGCGTTAGCGGATATTTGCACTCTGTTAGTGTTAACAGCATCGACCGCGAATTATTCCAGAACTGCATGCATTTACTGCCAACGCCGCAGCTTTCACTTGGACTGGTGAAGTAAAAGGCCGTCCTGGTGATCAGGACGGCCTTGCGGTTCTTCGAGAGTTTTCTTGTTACCAGACCCGGCGAGCGCAGCCGAGTTCTATATGCCAAGACTCACAAGTCCATAATGCAGTTCACCAATTGTCATCACGAAGGCGTCAGTGTCGCTCATCTGAAAAGCGTTCAAGTGTCTTTCGACTCTCATTGCACGACGACCTTGCCGGTCATCTTCGGGTGGATCGAGCAGTAGTAGGAATATGTTCCTGCCCTGGTGAATGTGTAGGAGAACTTTTCGTCCGTATCCATCACCTTGGACTTGAACACGCCGTCTGTGCTCACCGCCGTATGGGGAATGTCGTCGCTGTTTGTCCAGGTAACTGTCGTTCCGGCAGGTACCGTGATGGTCTGAGGCCCGAAAACGAAGTTATCGATTTTCACGGCCGTGTTCGCCGCGGAGGGCTGGTCATTCGCCGCGACGCTCGTCGGTCCCGCGAACATAAGCAACACCGCAATCATTACTGGCATCGCCAAACCTGCAATCCACATATTTTTCCGTGTCATTTTGTTTCTTCCTTTCGAGATATGATTGTTGGTTTCTTGTTCTTCCTACGCCCCGAGCGGAGAATCGACGACTGCGAGGCTCCGACCGCTAACCAGATAGTTCACGTCCGTAATCCCCAGCACCTTCGACAACTGGTCGGCTGGCACTTTCATTGGCCCCGCCGATGGAGCTGTTCCCGGCGCAGGTTGCGGGAAGGCCGTTGACATCGCGGTGTGGAACGAAACCTTACCTTCGACCTTCTGCATGATCTGGTGAATGTGGCCGTTTAACACGGTGACCGAGCCGAAACGCTTGACGTACGACAAGGCTTGCTCGCTGTCGTCGGTTCCCCAGCCCCAATCGGGATAGATAGTCCACAGTGGAATGTGGGCAAAGAGCACAATGGGAGTACTGGCGGAGTGGACCTTAAGATCGTCCTCAAGCCACTCCAACTGTTCGTGACCGAGCGAGCCCATGCCTCCAGCTTTCAAATTGGCGACATTCACGAGACCAACGAAATGCACACCCTTGTGATCGAAGCTGTAATACCCTGTGCCTTTTGTACCTTTGCC
>JBEKXO010000062.1:0-22929 GCA_049511995.1 Terriglobales bacterium | reverse complement strand
ACGCCCGCTTCAGGCCGGCACCGGCCGCTGCCGCCGTGCTGGCCATGCCCGCCAGGTCTACGTCGTCAGTGGTGTGAGCTTTGGTGTTGCTCGCGGCGGTAAAAGTCGATCCCGCAAGTGTGTGAAGATCGGTGATGAGCTGTGTGCTATTTGCCATGTTGTATCTCCGAGCAAGAAAAATTCTGGCTGTGCAACCGGGCTGTTTGGCGGCCCAAATAGAAATGGCGCGAATATCTCGCGCCGATCCACCTGACAACTGACGATTCGTGCCCGACACCCTACTTAGTCGATCATCCCCGCACGCGCTAACTCCGCTTTCACCGCTATTCGTTGTTCCACGCTAAGCGATGCAAGCGTCTTATTGAGTATCGCCGGATCCAAGCGTTCCCCTTCGAATTCGTTCTTTCCGATCAGTGCCGACACAACTGGCGACAGCGTCTTTCGCGTCATTCGTGACGCTTGCGCTTTCAGGTCTGCGTTCGACTTCTCCAGTTGAAAAACACGCTGTTGCAAGTCGGCTTCAGCGACCTGAACGTCGTGGTGCCCGCTTGTTTGAGCGATACTCTCTTCAACCGCGGCGACTATGCGTTCCACTTTCGCATTCAGCATTTCCTGCTGTGCGTCGAGTTTTCCCAATACGCGGTCAAGCGTTTCTGTAGCAGCGGCCAGTCGAGACGCAGCCGCCATCATCTGCTGAACCAATTCTTCGTTCATTCCTGTTGACCTCCGTGATTTGTGTTGCTTTTCGTCTTAGTAGTGCCGGACTGCTAAGGCCAGCGTTCGTGTCTCGTAATAGGTCAGGCTACGGCCCTTACCTTGCTTTACAATTGCCTGATCAGCTCAATCCAGGTCGAGCGATATGCAGCTTTGTCGCGTCGCAAGACCGCTGCTCCCGTGAACGTAACTCGATTCAGCACCCATACGCTTGCGGTCATGTCTTCCACAAGAGCGTCCGCGATTTCATATGACATCCCCAGGCCCCTACTGGAAGCATTGAGACCTCTACTTTTGCTTTCTGGCCCTGCGACAGTCGATGTCTGCTTTCGTTCGGGATTCCCGATCTCCGCCACGATCTCCGGAAAATCCCGCGCGTATAAGAAGCCGGCGACTTCGATTACCTGTCCCACAATTTCAGCTCGCGTGATGACTCCGATTTTCCGGCGCGCATCATGGCGATCCAGTGCCGGGGAGTAATCCAGTCCCATCCCCATCAGCGACGGAATTGCGGTTTCTGCTGCTCGACGCGTTAGAAGAACGCGATGACCTCGCGCCCCCAACGGGGACTTGTCGGATGCCGCATCGACGATCGTCAATACTCCCCGAAATCCCGCCCGGTTCGGATGCCCGTGAACTGTGGGCATCTCGATCGCCATTGAGTTGAAAGACAATCCCATCGCTGATCTCCTGAATAGCTGTGGCGTTCATCGCTCTTACCCTAAGCGCTACTGGCGACTGGTAGTGCCGCGTATGACCTAGCGCCTGTAATGCGTCTCAAATAATTTCGGCTAAGCCTCGCGCCCTGCGCACCTCATTGACCGTGACCACGCCATTTCGCAGCAGAATCTCGTCGATCTGCGCTTGTTCCATCTCGTCTTGTGCATCAACGTCAGTGAACACGAATTCCAAGTCCGTCCATCCGAGCCGCTTGGCGATCGCATCCCGTGTGAGATATTCGGCCACGAGGCGGGCCGTAGGCACGATGGCCGACCGGAATCCCAAATCGCTCATCGTGCCTGCGGTCGCCCGGTTCACGTCCTGCTCAAGGCCCAGGAACTGCGCCGGCAGGTCGAAGGCGTTTGCGATAATTCGCACCAAAAATTCCTGCCATGCGAGTCGTAAGTCGGCATCTGTCCCGGCTGCAAACCGCAATACCTCCGGCTTCGATTCCGCCGCAATGATCGGCACGCGGCCGGTGCCTTCGATTTCGTCCTGCCACCAGCGGATCAGCCGCTCATGATGCGTGGGAGTCAGGCCCTGTATCCACAGCGCATACTGCACCACGGAATTCGAAGCCAGCCGCCCGGCGTACCGATAGGCGCTCAAGAATGCATTGATCGTTTCGAAGGCTACTTCCAGGCGCCCTAAACCAAATGGCGTGTGCGTCCGCGGGTTTAGCCGGATGTAACTCAGTTCCTCATCGTTAAGGACGATCTGACCATCCGCGCCATACAATCCCGTCACCTGCGCGTAGCGCGGCGAGTCGGGACGGCCATTCCAATCCGTCATGATACGAATCGTTGCACCATCCACTGGCCACATCGTCAGTGGCAACTTGTCGGTTGAGTTCAGATTCCAGCCGTCAACTACATCAAGTTCGATCGCCCCAAAACCGCCTACGATCACATCCTCCAGGACCTGCTCGACGAGCGAGCGAAACGAATCGTCTGGATTCGGCGCTTCGAAGTTTTCGGTGAGAATCTGTATGCGCCGCGGGCCATCGGGAATAAGTTCCAACACTCGCCCGCGACGTGGCTGGATACGCCAGCGCATGCCTACGATCCGATCCTTAATAACGTTGATCGCTCGCCGGGCTATCGGCGTCTCGGCGAAGCGCCGTAGATCGGCAGGCGTCGGCTTCGGGACAAGTGTGTGCGGGGCGGGCATCCCAGCGCGGGGAAAACTCGGTGAGGAAAACGGGGCCAGGTTCGACCCCGCTCCCACCGTCCGCCGCCCATCACGCGCGGCAAACAAATTCGCTGGTAGTAAGTCTCGGAAAGACACTTCTCCCACCCGGCGCATCGCGCCGCGAACCTTATTTCGAATGTTCATGAACTCCCTCATCAAAATTGCTTGGTCGCAGGCGCGCCAGTACGCTTTCGCCTGAGGACTTCTTTGGTCAGAACGCCGGGCAAAACAAAACGGCACAGCTTTCGCCGTGCCGTTTTTTACTCGTTCGTCGAGCTTACTTCGCTACGGAACGAACTGTCGCGCCAACCTAGGCCCGTAACTCCCGACGTACTTCGCCCGCGATCTCGGCTATCTCTGCTACCGTCCTCACCCGCACCGAATTCTGCTCCAGCATCCCAATCGCAAATTGCATCCTCTCGTCTCTTAACTCCGGTCTCTGATCAAATACAGCCGTCAAGGACGCCTGAAGTTGTTGGTAGCGCATTCCGGCGTCAACTCGCGAGAAGCAAAATGCCAGCGCCAGGGGATGGTCCGCACTCGCGCCAATCGTGACAGCACGGAACATTTTCACCGCACTCCCTACTCGATATCCAAAATCGACGCGTAACGCGTCGCCAGGACCGGTGTACTGAACTACATCGAAATCTCTTTGCAACAGTTCGAGCACACCCACACTGCTGAAGGCCTCCTCCATCGCATCCACAATCGCAGTCCGGCCCGTATGCTGCCGAGCACGCCCACCGCGCTCCATCGGGACCAGGTACATCGCGGTCAAGAAGTCCATCTCCTTCACCGGATCCTCGGTCAGCACTGCTTTTGCCAGTGCCACTTCGATCATCGTTCCGAACCTCTCGTTGACATAATTGACTAGTTCTTCGCGCCCCCGTAGTCTTCCCAGCTTGGCCCGAATCTCGCTCTCCACCATCATGAACCATTCCCATTCCACATCGGGCGCCACGCACTGCAACATCTTCCAGTCCCTCGTAAATCGCACCTCGGCAAAGCCGCCGTCGCTCTCCAGCAGCACAAACCCAACCGTAACAAAGTCGTCCCGCAGAGCGTGGAGCAGAAATCGCAGCAAATAAAGCTCGAGTTGTCGCTTATCGGCCATCGTTCAAGCCTCGTTCGCCCACTCTGGGAACGGTCTCCGCGGCGACCCGCGAAAGGCCAGGATCAGCTCCCGCACCAGCGTCTTCCTCTCAATCAACCGCTGCACTAAGGCTTCCAGTTCATCCCACGACCCGCCATACCAAGCCGGAGGAATCTCTCCCGCGACTCGCCAGATCACGTCCTCATGCAGTTTTTCGATTCGCGACAACCAGGGCTCGAACGACTCCCACCCATTCACCCGCGCGTAAACCTCATTTCGCGGATACACGCCGCGGAGGGGAAAATCCGGGAACGTCCACTCGCCGGCGTTGAAGCAATATCCCTGATCGATGAAGGCTGCCGAATACTTCTTCTCCCGCATCTTCCGCCAGAAGGCCGCCTGCCGTCCATCGGCGTTACACGTCCATTTATCCAGTGCGAGAATTCCCGCGAACGTATCCAAATTCCGCACGCGGTCGAGCATTTCGGGAGGCAGATAATCAAATACCTGTCCTTCCACCGGACTCACCACATAGCGAGAACCAAACTGCAGCCCCGCTTCGACTTGAATCGTGTGGCTCCCCAGAACGATCGTCAGTTCTGACGTGTGTTCCACCAACCACGCGGGAACCTCGACCACCTCAGCCGCCGGCACTGGTAGCCCTACTCGCTCCGCCAGCCGCGTCGCAAGGAACTCATTTGCCAGCACCCGCTCGTGCTGCGGATTATTTCTAAACTTCACCACGTAATAATGTCCGTCGTCGCAGCGCATCAGGTGCCCCTGCGCTCCGCCGCGCATCCTCTTAACGTGTTGCACTGCAACCGTAGGCATGAGTAAACGACCTCTTCTGTGCCTCGTCTGGGAAGCCCAGGGATAGGTCGATATTCACGATATGCCGCTCCAGTTGCTTTGCCTGTGACGCTCACACATCAGAAATGTTCACTTTTCCGCCCAGCGCTTTCGATGTCCCGGGAGCTCTGGGTCTCCTCCCCGCGTCGTCCGCTCGCGCAGCCCATGCGATCGCCATCGCCATAACGCAGTCGTCGTGAGTTCCCGGAGCCGCACCCGTACCCCCATCTATGTGCCGCACGAACGTGCGGCACTCCTGCAGCAGCCGCACGCTGCGGAACAGCTCAGGCTTCTCGGTTAACACCGATGAGAAGGTTTCAATCATTATCGGACGGGTCAGCGTCGATGTTAGCCATCCTGCCTGCCCGTCGTGCGCAAACACATTTGGATATTTTTCTATATCCAGATGGGCCAGCACTCCGTAGCCGTGGTTATTCCTCTCGACGGCAAGCAGCGCTGTGTTGTATTCCCTGCCTAATTTCATGAGCTCACGGGCGAATTCCCGCGGCGGCCAATGTCCATGCAACTCAGCACATTGAGATCCCAATTCCCGGTCAATCACTTCCGCGCACGAGTAATCGCCCTCAATGCCGCCGCCCGCCGGATCCGCTCCAATCACATAATCGCGCCCTGGCAGCGCAGGCAACCAGATCTTCAGACGATCGGTGTCGCGCAAATGAAGTGGTTCAGATGAACCTCGCAGCGCTTCCTCCAGCGACGGAAGATCGAATACACACTCTCCCGACGCCCGGAAACACGACACCGGATCCTCGGCAAATTCCTGCACCGCTTGACCGCGGAACGACGCCCACTGTTTCCGCCGCCATGCGATCTGGTTCGTAGTTAGCCGGTGCAACTCCGCCAGGGCCTTTTCTTCGTAAGTAAGTGGCGCGAAGCTTGGCCCCGTTTCCAGAGCGTACGCCTCGTCATACCACCAGGGGAAAAAGTGCTGTGTATACCCTGTTTCTTCAGCCCGTTGCCATTCTTCGTAGAAAAGTCCGCCCGCCCCGTTCGGCGTGGATTCGAGGACAATTTGTCCTCCCGGAACCACTGCCGCCCTCAATGACACGAGCGCCTCGTCGCCGTTTCGGCCCCAGCGTGACACTTCCGAACAATGGAGATTCTGTATCGTCCGACCTCGTCCCGCATTTTCAGCCGCTGAGGCCAGGCAGTACTCGCTATCCAAGTTTTGAAACACCAACTGCCGCGCATTGCGGTGCGAAGTGCGCAGATAACCTTTTCTAATCTCTTCTGGCAGGTTCTCCCAGAATCGCCGCACAATCCGGAAAATGTCTTCGGCTGACTCTCTGTCCTGCGTCACCTGCATGCTGACCGTGCCTGGACAGGAGATCGTCTCCGTAAAAAATCTTGCAGCAATATATGTGGTGATCCCGACCTGCCGTGCCTTCAGCACCACATTCTGGCTTGTGCATCGGTCGGAATACGCCTGCTGGGTTCGGTTTAAGATCAGAAAGTTGTGGGCTGCCTTCTTTGTTCGAATCTTCAAATGTGATTCGATGAATTCATCCCGTCTCTTGCGCTGCCATTCTCCGCTCTGCCGCTGGAATTCCGCCGGATCATCCAGCTGTTGCCCCAGCCGCTGCAAAAACTCAGCAGTCAGTTCCCGCATCGCAGAAGCGATCCCCGGGGCCCAGATTGCCGCAGTGCGTCCCTGTTCCTTTCGATTTCAAAATCCGTGGCGTTCGATGCGCCCGCCCCAATGCTGCAACCTGCAAGCTCGGTCCACATTTCAATGCGTGGCGCTGAAATTCTCCGGCACATACGCGTAGGCCCCAATCTCCCAACCCGTTCCATAAGAATTCTGATTAACACCCATCAAGTCGTACTGATACTCTGTCCCTAAGTTCGCTCCCACGTCCCGTACCGGCGAATTTATAGTCAATCGGAAATCTGCCTCCGTTCCACTCGAGCCGCAAACATAGTAACTGCCGGCTACATAGCCTGATGGCACCACATCATTTGCGGCGCACGACAACAGATAATTCACCATTTGCGTATTTGATTTCAATGTCGCGCCTCCTTGCACCAGCGCGTCCATCAAGTTCGCCACTTCGTCGGGGCGCAATTCGTTCACATGCCAGAAGTAGCCAATCGGCCGTCCCCAAATCGCATTCTTGAATAAATCCTGACTAACTCGGTTTCGCATCTGCTGATAAGTCAGACCCTGGTAGTTAGGCACCATGCCCTGGCTCAATATGTTGAATACGTCGTAGCCGTTGGCCAGCGTCGTATTCGCCCCGCAGCATGGTTTCAAGCTACCCGTCCCGCGTACGCCGACATATCCCAGACTCGCGGCAATCGTTTCCGTTGTCGGATCTTCGTAACTTCCTGGCATCACATAAACACGCTGCGCGGGCAAGTCAGTAAAGTTCAGGTTCATCCACGCCTGCGCCCAGGTCATCTCTTCCGTTTCCATCTGGGTTTCGTCAAGGTCCAAATTCTGCGCGGAAGTAAGAATGTCTAACCCTGTGACGTTGGCGAGCGAAATGCTGCGTGCGGTACTTTTCGCATTGGGGTCAAGACTTACCGAGAAGGCTCCGCGCTGCTGCAGTGTGTAGAGAATTCCACCCAAGGTGTCGAGGCCGTTTGAAACCTGCCCCGGCGCTGCGGGCGTCAAATCCCAGTTGATATCCGCTGCCGGATCGTCGGGAGTTGTCGTCACCGTCAATGTCGCATGCCCAGGCGTTGGATGCGTAATATTCAAAGTCACGGTCGACGCGAGTGACCCCGTGTATTGCAGGTTCTCAAACGCGTGGCAAGGAACTGGGAACGGTCCGCTTGCCCCGCAATCTGCGGCGGGCGGCTTCCAATATTCGTGAGATATGGAGTGCGCGTTGACGTCCCAGCCGGCATTGATCCACCCCTGCACTTCGCTGATAATTGCCTGCGAGTAACTGCCGCCGGTTACCACTGCAATGGACAGCGGTATCCCCTTGGCCGTCATCATAGGCAGCAGCGAATTGATGTATGTGTCGCTATATTGCACGAGCCCAGGGTCGTCATAACTCACCGTTGTGAAAGCCGGCCAGCGCTGCCACAGGCGTATCCAGGGAGGAGTTTCAGCGGCGATATTATGTGTTCCTGCTGTGGGTCCAGGTGTACCCGAAGTGTCGACTGTCAACGCGGTTGCGAGATTGTTAGCGTAAAGATGGCAGTAGTCATAACTCACTGCCCCCTGGACGTTATCGACAATCCCGTACGCGCGGTTGGCATAGGAGCGGCAATTCTTGATCTCGAAAGCACAGCCACCGCTTGTGCATCCGTTGAAGTAATAGCCCGCATAATTCATGTTTGCGTCGGTGTTATAAAAATGAATGTCCACTGGCGTGCCGCTAGCTTGCACATAGAAACCGAGCGCTATTGTGCTGTTTTCCACTTGGCTGTCGGCCGCCATGTTGGCAAACCAAAGGTGGTCGCTCGCTCCCTGCACCTGGACTCCGTAAGAATCAAACCAATCGATCTGCAGATGTTGAATCTCGAGCCAAGAAACTCCATTCACGTTCAACACAGTGTCGCCGCTCAATGCGATCGGCGCGACGGTGGAGTAACGCGAAGCCGGATTGCCGCTCGCGCTGTATACATAGAGGATGTAATTGGTTGCGTCATACCAGAAGTCGCGATCCTGGCCAAGCGCAGATTGGCTTGCTTGTGCCGTTCCCCAAACCGTCCCAAACCTCACGAACTTCAACTGTGAAGGAGCTTGCGTGAGGCAATAAAAGCCGCGTATCCCGCACTGCAACACTGTTGCCAGACCGCTCGTCGTCGAATAGAGTGTGGCCGACCAGACATTCGTGCTTCCGATTTGAGTCCACCACTTCGCCGCGATCGGCAAATAGCCTGTGAGATGTGGCGGCTTCCCGTTCCCATAACTGTCGAACTTGATTAATGCCGTGCTGGTCCCGCTCGACGGCGGGGTTAGCGTTTCGTTCCACGTGCAGTCCCGCAGGAGGTTAACGGTATCTCCGGGCTGAAACGTTGAAATCCCAACCTCAAGCAAAGTGCGCCACGCAAGTTGTGGACTTGTTCCCGGGTTTCCATTCGACCCGTAGTTGCAATCGACATAGTAATTCGTGGCCGATGCCAAGCTGCCGTAAAGCAGCAACATCCCACATCCAAGTCTCAATTCAATACCGCATCGACTTAGGAAGTAAGTGGGCCAGATGCTGCGGTGACGTTGCACAAAGCTCATGACGATTCCTGAGTTCCAAGCTCGATAAACCAGCATTCAATAAAAAAGGCCTCGCCAAAGCGAGACCCAGAAGTCACTAACTACGTCGACATTTCTTAAGCTAGGCCGGAAACCGCTAGATCAAGGTATGCTCTTCTGAGCGAGTGCATCAGCCATACCACTATCGCAGGAAGATACTAGGCACAGATCCCACGGCAACGCTGTCCGCCGGGATCGTAATCCCGTTGTTCAGAGTACCGCCAGATGTCACGCTTTCCGCCGTGTTACTGACGAACGTCGGTGTGCTGGCCGCGCCCAGAACAGCACATCCGCTTGTTAAGCTGGCAGTAAGAGCAATGTAATATTTGCCAGGTTGCAATGTGGAACTCCCCACTAGAGCTGTTGTGTGCCAACCTGTGGACGTGAACCCCCCAGCCGACGCGGTTATATTCCCGATGTGAGCATTCCCCGAGGCTGCGATGTTTCCAGAAGTGTTCACAATTCCAGTATCGTAAGTGCAGCCGGCTGTATCCGCCGTTTGAACGTAATAGCTGAACTGAGTAGTAGTCTCAGGAAACGTGAGTGAAAATCCCCAAAGTTGTGCCTTTCCACTAACTGAATTGAACGAGGCTGTAGTTGATCCTCCCGTGTAGAGCGAAATTGCCCACGGAATAGAATATGGGCCGGCTACTACCCCTGCATCGGCAATCGACCCTGCGCCGCTAGCTTTGGCGTAATCTCCACTAACCAATGTCCCGGTAGCCGCATAACCCGGTACGGTAGGAGAACCCGTGAACACAGGTGATGCAGTTAGTGCGACGGTCGTCCCGGTTCCGGATGTGTTATAAGATGTTCCCCAAGCTGAGCCCGTGGAGTTAGGAATGCCCGCAGCCGGATAAACCATACTGGAAGGCATACAGGAAGCGCCACTCGTAAGCTGACACTTGAAGGTGTTGTCCGATCCAACTCCCAGCGAAAACGCCATACCGCTCGGAACCGTCACCGTCGTCCCCGTCCATTCCTGCCCCGACCACTGGGTTGGCCCGCTCCCGGTTTGGTTGATATTACCCGTGACGTCAAGATTTCCATTCAGAGTAACGTTACTCGAAAACGTCTTAGTGCCGGTAATAGTCTCGGTTCCCGCGAGGTGAACCACCGCTGAATCCGCCGCCGCGCCCGTGACCTGCGCGACCGAGTAATCACCGCTCGCCGCCGTCACCGCACCGGTACGGCCAAATACCGACGCGACACTTCCGCCGCCTCCGCCGGGCGGTGGTTGCAAGCTGACCCTCATTCCATTCGTTTGCCCACTAGCGGTATTAGTAACGTCGACATACCCAATAACTTGTGCCGACGGTTGCCCATTGGATCCGCTGTCATGACACTCGCCCGCCGTAGCCGTGCTAGCAACCACGGCGTCGCCAGCAGTGGTGGCGTTGTCGAAAATGCAATATGAATAGCCATGCCAGGTGATGACCGCGTCTCCGCTTTTGCCAGCGCCCCCTTGCACAACACCGATCGCGTTGTTAGGCGACGACGTACTCACTACCACCGCTTGCGACGGATTATTGCTGTTGAACATTGCCAACTCATTCAACGTTGTACCTGTTGACGAATCATTCGGAATCTCGAAATCGTTACGGCCATAAACGACCGAATCGAATGATGTCTTAGCAAATACGCTTTTAGCGGCATTGCCGGTGTTGCTGCCAAGGTTGAAGGTATTGTCGGTCCATGGCTTAAGATTTCCCGAAGCATCGACTACCCACTTCAGTCCGCTCCCTATCCAAAAGCCCAAGCCGGGCGCCGAGGCGGAAGTCGCATTCTCGCTTCGCAGAACGGCATAATTATCCGTGGCGTCATAACCCAGCGATGCGCGTTGCCACGTCGTGTTATTCACGAAGTTAGAATATACGCGCAGATTCTCGGAGTTTCCGCCGTTGCGCTCTTCGAGATTATCCGCCGCGTCGCCACCCGGATCTGAATTGAAGAGGTTTGTAAGTCCCAATTGCATAACTTGCCCGTTATTATCAATAACCCGAGGGGTATGCGTAGACGAATCAAACCAAAACACTCCCCAATTGGGAATACCTGCAGGCTGCGTAGTTTCCGCGAGCTGTATTAGACTAGCAGTCGTGCAGTTTGCATTTCCGTTGGCGGCGATACCTGTGGCGAAGGATCCGCTGCATTGTGTTGGAGTGCCTGCTAGCGCCAGCGCCGTTCCAGCCTGCCCGCTGATATTCGAACTTGTCAGCGCAACCTGCTGTGTCGTGCCCCCAATGTTTACTATGGGTAGGCCAGCCGCTGTGTCAAAACCAATTCCACCCACAGCAGGAACATATCCGTTCCCTTGAGGTAGTAATAAGTTGTTACTCATCGTTACTGTATTAGTGAACGTCTTCGCTCCGGCGATCGTTTCATTACCTGTATTATGGACCACAGCGGCATCAGCGGCGGCGCCGGTAACCTGAGATACCGCATAATCGCCAGTAGCGGCAACAACAGCTCCAGTTCTTCCAAACACCGAATTAACATTGCCGCCTCCACCGCCCCCTCCGCACGCAGCTCCAGTTGACGTAATTACGCCCGAGGAAATATTAAGACACCCATTCGACAGGCCGGCGAGCGTAACGCTCTGATCAAACTTTGCCGGTACATTGAATTCCTTCAGGGTGGCGCTCAATTTTTCCAGCCAGTTCGCGTGAACGCCGTCGCCGATCTGAGCAATGTAGTTCGTGATCGATACGGGGGCGCCGAACGACAACTGCCCGAAAGCTGGTCCCACATCGTTAGCATCGGTGCCAATCCACACATCATTGGCGCTTGCAGGAGGTCGCATGCCGATGGTGGTTTGTGTCAAGCCTGCCTGCGAATCCAACAGGGTGATGATGTGGTGTGGAAAAGTGTTAAGGCCCGGGACGTTTGTGAAATTCACCCGACCTTTGGGAAAATAATCCGAACCTGCGGGGCTACTCAATCCGCCATCGGAAAGCAACAACGCTGTCTGATTCCTGATGGCATTGTTCGCAATCGTATTGCTCGCGGAGCAAGCGGTGTAGCCTCCAGAAGAGGTCTGGCCATCTTGCACACACTTCTGCGCTACCTGAGCTGGGTTATCATGCAGCCCAACTCCAACTACCGGATATTGTTCCACATCTACAATGACACTGGGAGAATCGCCCGCGCCAACTACAACCAAGGCGCCCGGCCAGAAGTTCAATGTTCCTGTATAAGTCCCTACCAAAGGATGTAAAGTTGGGTTGGTTGAATATGGTAAGGTAGGTGCCGCTCCGCTATCCATATAACTGCAGATCAGGGTATTTGAGCAGGCAGCGGCCTGAGAAAGGCCTTGCGCCACATATCCGCAGGTTGTGCCTGAGCCACCGGGGCAGCCGCCTGTGTAGGGGTAAGTCGATCCGACCATCCCAACGGCACCGGTGCGAATAACGTCATAGGTAATTGTGTCCGCACCATTCGCAACTCGCGGCCATTTGACCGGAATCGAGTCGCTGCCCGTCGAAGACCAGTTCAGAATTTGCATTGGCGAGGTCTGCTTGCCACTGGTCGTGTCATTGGTAACGATGTAGTAAGAGAACTGGTAGGTGCTTCCCGTCCCACCAGACGGAAAATATCCAGTGACGCCACCGCCGTCTTTGATGGTGTTATAAGCCGCAGATGTTCCTGAGCCGGCAATGTATCCGGCACCACCCAGGCCCGGGAATGGAGTTTTAGCCGCCGCCGGAGGGCCGGGATTCAGGACGCAACAGCCACTGCTGTTGTTGTATAGGTTTCGGATGTTGGTGCCCTGGTAATTGCCGGTCGTGTTTGCGCCGTAGATTTCCCATAACCCAGTCGATTGAATTACGGTGTTGTCGATGTAGAGGCCATTCGAGTTATACACGGTTACGCCGCTACTGAAATTGGCGGTGATCGTTGAATCGCGTAGAGTGATCACTGGGGCGAGCTGGTATCCGCTTCCGTTCGCCGCTCCTCCGGAGAACACGAACGATCCATTCCACGTTCCCGTATGGTTCAAGGAAATAGCCTGATTGTTGAAGTGAGAAATGGTCAGATTCTCGTCGTCCCACACGTCAAAGAAATTATTGAACTGCCCTGCGCCTTCGTCTAAGTCTTCGCTGATGTTATCCAGCATGGCGCTCATCCCGTTATCCAGGATTGCGGAGTAAGCGAGGGCTACAATCCCTGGCGTGGCCGCCGGCGTGATCGCCGTTCCCGCGAGATAGCGGAAGGTGGTGGATGAACTTGTGCAGGAGGCGGGCGCTGATCCGTTGCCGCAATCGTAAACGATTGCATCTCCCCAATAGCCAGGATTGTCCGTAAAGAGAATCGTCACCACGTCGCCGGGCCGAAAATTGTGGGCAGTGGCAGTAGTGACCGTTCGATACGTCCCGTTACCGGCGGTATTTGTGATGTTAACGCCGGCAAAGGCCGAGCTCGTAGAGGGATTATTTAACGCCCCAAAAGATACGTTATCGATCTTGTCGCCCGTGAAGTGGGTCGATGGTTGTCCGAGCACCCCGATCTGGATGCAGGGGCCACGCGTGTAGCAGTGGAGCTCCGCACCATCGAAGTGAAACGTAGACTGGCTGCTGTGGAGAAAAATCGTTCCGTAAACATTGTAGTTATTCAGCGAGTAATTGACTTGGCTACTTGTATAGGGCCCGTTGGAAGGAATGATGACGTTACATTGGACGTTCGAGGAATACGTTGCACTCGTGCCGCACGCGGCGTTGAGCGTTTCCTGGATACCGGAAGATGCGGAGCCTATCGTGTATCCAGACGGATAAGAAAAGAAAGGAGTGAATGTGATCGTTCCCGAAGCCGCTCCGGACGTGCATCCCCCTGTCGTACTGATTACGTTCGCCGCTTCGCTGTTTCCTCCCCCGGAAATAAAAACCTGATATCCATCGCCGCTCGTCGTATCGATTCCGACCGGACAGGGAGTAAGGGTGACGGTGGCTGGCGTTCCGCCGGTTAACGAGTTGGAAATAGTTTGCGTCCAATTCAGCGCTGTGGTTGCATAAGTGATTCCTGCGGGCGCGCCGCTGCCGCAAGATCCCCATGCAGAGTTGCCGTTCAAACAAGTAGCGGAGCTCGCGACGCCCGCTCCTAACTCATTGGTCGGGACAACGGCGTTCACTAGGTTCGCCTTCGCGGCCAAACCATTGTCGACGTAGTGGCGGTCAGCAGCCTGACTAGGCGAGGTGGGATCCGCAGGCAAGTTCAAAGGACCCGTCATGGTCCCGCCGGCAATCGCGACATACGCCCCCGAGCCTACATTCGCCACCGCCGCGTCGACATAACCTTTGGTTGCGCCGTCGCTAGTTCCGACCGGTGATGGCAGCGATGGAGGCGCAGTGAACTGCTTTGTCCCCGTTATCGTTTCCGTTCCCGCCAAGTGCACCACGGTACTGTCAACCGCCAGCCCGGCAACTGCGGAATTAACGTATTGCTGCGTGGCGGCCAGGTTCGCCAGCCCGGTTCCGGGTGTAGTAAGCACCGCAGCAATGTTTGTTGGCGACGTAGTAGGAACCGCCCAATATTCGGTTCTAACGGTTCCATCATCCAATTGCAAAACTACGACGTAGAAAGTCCCCGCCGGAGATGCGCCGACATTCGGAGTAAGCTGTGCGGTGAAAGCGCCGCTTGGTCCCAGCGTTACACTCAGATTGCCCGCCGCGACAACGTCCCCTGCCGCAGTCTGAAACGATGGCCAGGAGATCAGTACCGTCCCTTCCGCGGGAGTTCCATCTGCCCGATATACAGTGTCGCTGATTGTCGTTAGCGTTGGCCCTTGCGCTTGCGATAAGGTCGACAACGTCAACGTGGCCAGCAGGAGCATAACCTGCAGCACCGCTGTTCTCCGGAAACGATTATTGTTCACTCTGCGCATGTCTCTTTTCTCCTCGCGAGCGCGCGCTACGATGTGTTGTGGCCAATAAAAAAGCCGCTCATTGAGCGGCGACTCACGCGGGGTTACCCGTTATTCCTCTGTGTCCCTTATGATTAGTTTTTGTTTGTTGCGACTAGTTTTAGGAATTGCCGTACATGTCGACTATCCGCACTCACCCTAGCTCCGCGTTTCACTCCCATTTCGCGTTTCCAGGAATTGCCGCACGCTCTCCACATATACGTCCGCGAAATCGACAACCGGCCGGCGAGTTTCGATCAGCACCATCGCCGCTTCAATTTCCCACTCCATCGCACATAATATTGCCAACGTCATCATCGGAGCCCGATGGACCCCGGCCGCGCAATGAACATAAAGCCGCGTTTCCGGCTCGCCTAACGCCTCAAGCGCAAAGTCGACGCCTCGTTTCAGCAACTCCGGTGGTTTTAACAGGAAATCATCATCGGTCGGATTCCACAGCACGTGTATCCCATACGGCTCTGCCAAGGGCTTATCGTCAAATTCAATCTGCATGTTGAGCACATGCGTCACACCCGCTTGCGCCAGCTCTTCCATATTCCGCGGGTTCCAAATCCCGCCGCCCAATGCCACGCGTTCCGTGACCCAACTCATGTCCATTCTATGTTCCGTTCGCCTGCGTCTTCCCGCAGCAATCTGCAATCGACGCCTTACGATGATTCTGATTCTACGTCACCTCGCCATTTCATTCGATTCTCGATGCAGACCGGAACTTGAAAGCACAAATAGAAAAAGGGCGCGATTATCGTCGCGCCCTTCGGAGTCTTTCCTTTTTTTCGACTCTTAAGTTTAGGATACCAAATTGGAGAGGGGTGTACCGACAGATTTCCGAAATTTATTTTTCCATTGATTTAAGCAACTTACGTCGAAATCGCAGGTTTCGTCCCCTTGACAGATTTTTATTGCTTTCTGAGATCGTATTCAAACTGACGCTATTTTGTCGCGGCCGGTTGAAGCCGACGGCAGTTGCTCCAATAAGCCGCCAGCCAGCAATATCCGTGAGAGTTGGTCCAGCGCTTCCTGAAGCAATCGTTCGACCGTCCGCTGGTTACAAGCGAGCAGCCGCGCGACCTCGGGCACGGTATATTCCTCGAGTACATTCATGGCCAGGAGTTTTTTTTCAGAAGGATTCAGTTTTTCGATTGCCCGTTCCATGTCAGCTACAAAAATTACAACGTCCTCGAAGTTTCTCATTGTGTACGAAGTGACTCGTGACCGGAAGAACTCGCGCCCCAGTAGAGACGGCAACCGCCCCACCTCAACGGATGCTCGTGCGTAACGAAGTAGAAGCGCCACCGTTCGTCTGCGGTACGGCCATAAGTCCATCTCAGACTCGCCGAACAGCACCGACGGCGCGGGTCCTGATTCGCCCATTAATGTCCACGATTGTGTGTTGATTGGTCCCGCGCTTGTCATACCCTTACCTCCGCAGAAGCCACGCCCTGTAAACACTCGATATGCGCCGCCTCGACTTTCATCGCTCGGTTCTTCGGTTTGCGGCGGCGCTTGTTGCGAAGCGGTGCTTTGCCTGGGTCCGGCATAGCCGCCAAATAAGCACGGCAACTGCCGCAATACACGCCATCTGTAACCTGCGGACGGAGCCACAATCCCCCGCAACGCTCGCAGTATTTCAGTCCCAACAGGATTGCCGAACCCTCAACACTCTCCATGAAATTCATAATCGCCTCTCACGATAAAAATTAAGTCGCTGTGAAATAAAAAAGCCCTGGCGCCGATTTCTCGGCCCAGGGCCCGTTTTTCTTACGATGACCTGCTTTGCTATTTAGTTTGAGTCACTGCGGTTACTGTGTTGAAGCGGTTGCGCTTCCCGTCTGCCGGAAGTAGCCCTCTTCATAACCGGATTTGAGTATTTCCCCATTCTGTATAATTACGCTCAACCGCCCGCTGAAGCGTACAGCCTGTAACAACCGTTGCGTAGCTGCCGAAAGGACTTCTGCCGCGCGTACTTTACGGCGGAATTCCCCAAAATGTTTTTCTTCATTTCCATTAATTTCAACTTCTATCATGGCTGATAACCTTTCCTGCGATATAAGTGCACAAAAATTGCATCTAATCGCTCGATCCTATAAGTCATAAAATAGTAAGTCAAGAAATTTCTGTTCAAGTTACATAATAAAAAAGAGGATGTTATTTGCAGTTATATAGGATGACAAAATATATACTAATGTCTACCTCCTAACGTAGGTATGAGCAGAGATAAGGTAGCGTAACGACAGTGAAGAGAGATATCGTTTCGCAACAGTCAAGCTTCCATGGTTTGTTGCTGAGTTCCGACATTGTTGCAGGCAGTCACCTCCGCTTCCTCTGGAATTTTCACTGTTGCTCGCGCCATGCCGTTCCCAGAGAAGTCTGTCTCTGGAGTGATCGTGCGAACAGAGTGAGTTCGCTGCCAAGGGTATGGCACAGGCGACGCGCGGTGCCAGAGATTGCGATATGCCCCGCCGCCGATCGCTAATATTTTCATGGAACTCGCCTAACCAAAGCTCCGTACCAGCGTCTGACTGGTAAGATACGTCCGTCCCTGTCCGGAGGACCGCTGCTATGCAAAAAGTCATCCTACCCATTTTTGTTGTCCTATGGGTCCTCGCAACCATTACATCCGGTGCTCGCGCGGATGATTGGTCGAAAACCTACGAATTAACCGGCAAGCCAGACTTGCGTGTTGACGCGCGCGATGCAAGCATCCACGTAGACGTATGGGATCAAAACAAGATTGAGGCGCATGTCACCACCCGCGGATGGAAGATCGGAATTGGAAGCGGGGAGTTGGAAATTGTGGAACACCAACAGGGAAATGCAGTCGATATTGAGCTTCGGCAAGCGCACGGTAACCATTTTTCGATTGGGATAAACACACGGCATACTGAGCTCGAAATCCACATGCCGCGCAGCGCAAGGGTCAACGTCCACAGCGGCGATGGCGCTATCGTGGCCAAGGGATTGCAGGGCGAATTGGATTTTTCGACCTCGGACGGCAGCCTCGAACTCGAAGACGTCGATGGCACTCTCCACGCCCGCAGTAGCGACGGCTCAGTGCATGTATCCGGCAGGTTCGATGTTCTCGACCTGGGCACGAGCGACGGGCGGATTGAGGCGGAGGCGCGGCCTGGTTCGCAGGTGCGCGAGGCGTGGGAAATTCGCAGTTCAGATGGCAGTGTCACACTGAGAATTCCTGGAGATCTCGCGGCCGATGTTGAACTGCATACCAGCGATGGCAGTATCACGACGGGCATTCCAATTGCCGTTGAAGGCAGCGTTCGCTCCCATGACTTGCACGGAAAGCTGAATGGAGGGGGAAACCGTTTGACTCTCCACACCAGCGACGGTTCAGTGAGACTGGATAAGTTTTAAGCCACGCGATAGTCTCAAAGAGCATTTTGTCGATCTTCCAGAACTTTATGAATTGGAAAATTCTGCCTTTCCTATTGGCCGCGCTGCTGCTTGCGGTGCCCGTGTATGCCCAACACTCCACTTCCGAGCCCGTCCTAGATGTTTCGGCCATGGATCGAACTGTTGATCCGTGCGTGGACTTTTACGCCTACTCTTGTGGGGGATGGGTCAAAAAGAATCCTATTCCTCCCGACCAGTCAAGCTGGGACACCTATAGCAAACTCCAGGACGAAAACCGCGCACAGTTACGGACGATTCTCGAAGAAGCGGCTCATGGCAGCAGTGTCCGCGACGCTGCGAATGACGCCACACAGAAAATAGGCGATTACTACGCTTCCTGCATGGACGAGCCGGCCATCGAGAAGCTCGGGGCCAAGCCTCTACAGCCCGAACTCGGTCGCATAGCAGTCCTGAAGTCGAAGCAGGATTTGGCAGAATATGTCTCGACCACCGCGTTTCCGCCTTCGCTCTACGGGGGAGGAACGCTTTTCACATTTCGCTCCAATCAGGACTTCAAGGATTCCACGCAGGTAATTGCCGAAGCGGACCAGGGAGGGCTCGGATTGCCCGACCGAGATTACTACTTCAAGGACGACGCCAAATCCGAAGAGTTGCGCAAGGCTTATCAAGCGCACGTTGCGAAGATGTTGGAGTTGATTGAGGACAATCCAAGCGATGCGGTCGCCGAGGCAGCCACGGTCATGCGCATCGAAACGGCACTGGCCAAAGGCCAAATGACCCGCGTCGAGCGGCGCGATCCCCCCAAGCTTTATCACAAGATGAGTGTCGAAGAATTACAAAAGCTCGCGCCCGCCTTCGTTTGGAATACTTACTTCGCCAAAACGGCCGTCGGGTCGCTGGGATCCCGGCAGGGAACTCTAAATGTGGTGACACCTGATTACTTCCGCGCGATGAGCGACGAAATCGAAAAGGAAAGTCTGGCGGACTGGAAAACATATTTACGATGGCACGCTGTCCATGATGCTTCCAACTACCTGTCGGCTGCGTTCGTTAAAGAACGCTTCAACTTCTATGGCAAGACTTTGCGCGGACGCGAGGAACTGCCGCCTCGCTGGAAGCGCTGCACCAACGATGTCGATGACGACTTGGGCGAAGCGTTGGGCCAGGTGTATGTGGCGAAATATTTCAGTCCGGAGGCGAAGCAGGCGGCGCTGAAAATGGTGCTGGAAATCGAGGCCGCCATGCAGAGCGAACTCCGGACCCTGCCCTGGATGGGGGCGGCAACCAAGGAGCAGGCGCTCACCAAGCTCCACGCGATCGCGAACAAGATTGGTTACCCGGACAAGTGGCGCGACTATAGCAGCCTGCAAGTCGTGCGCGGAGACGAAATTGGTAATGCGGAGCGCGCGTCATGGTTTGAGTTTCATCGCTGGCTTGCAAAAATCGGTCAGCCCGTCGATCGTAACGAATGGGGCATGACGCCGCCGACCGTCAATGCCTATTACGATCCACAGAAAAACGACATCAACTTTCCGGCAGGAGTCTTACAGCCTCCACTTTTCAGCGCGCGCTCTGACGCTGCGCCAAACTACGGTGATACTGGTGGCACCATGGGCCACGAACTGACGCATGCATTCGACGACGAGGGTAGTCAGTTCGATGCACAGGGCAATCTGCGAAACTGGTGGACCGACGCCGACCGCAAAGAGTTCGAGCAGCGGGCCAAGTGCGTGGTCGACCAATATTCCGGATATACGGTCATCGATGACATCAAGATCAATGGCAAATTGACGAACGGCGAAGATCTGGCGGATCTGGGCGGCACGCTCCTCGCGTATCTCGCATGGAAAGAAGACACAAAGAACCAAAAGCTGGAGCCGCTGGATGGTTTAACGCCAGAGCAGCGTTTGTTCGTCGCCTACGGACAAAGCTGGTGCTCGAACGAACGCGATGAAGATAAGCGTCTGCGAGCGACGGTCGATCCGCACTCGCCGGAAAAATACCGCGCGAACGGAGTGGTCTCGAATATGCCGGAATTTCGTGACGCTTTCCACTGCAAGCCCGGCCAGCCAATGGTGCGCGAGAATGCTTGCCGAGTTTGGTGACCTCAAGCGATTCGGGATTATTCTGTTCTTTACGCCGCGGCGAGCGGCTCTTTGCGCAACCTTCTAGCCGCGCTCGAATGCGTGTTTTTCTTCCAACTCCCGAAGCGATTGGGCCATTTCCCCCTCGAAGCGGTCTTTTTGATTCATCAATAGCGGGAGCGCCGTAGCACAGCGTCGCGCCACGGTAAAGAGCCCTCGTTGCGCCAGTCCGCTGGCGATCTCGGCAATGTGATCGGTTGTGGTCTCAAGGTAGAGAGCCTCGATCGGATCGTCCAGCCATACATCTCCGCCCACTAGACGCGTCTGCCAGTACACTTTGCGCTCGACCAACCGCGCAATTTCTTCGTCGGAGGCCTTACCGAAGACCCACTGCTTGGACTTGAAACTGTAATGGCGGCTTGAGAAGGGTAGTGGCACGAGTTTGCCTGATTTCACGAACTCCGTCTGTTTGTGATCGACTTCTTTGCGCAGAGCATTGATCACCGGGCCCTCCGTGTCTTTCGGTTCGAGCGAAGGTAACACTTCGCGCAGTGTCGCGGAAAGATTCACAGCAACGAGGGCGCGCAGGCCGTCGGAATTCTCCAGCGTGATCACCGTGTGCAGGACCTCGAAGTCCGCTCCCGACGTGGCATGGCGGAATGGCCATTCCAGTTTGAAGCTGAGCGGGAGACCTGTGCGGGTCACATAGATGGTCCGTGGCGCAGAAGTCGGGGTTGTGGAACTCATGGCGATTGTTCGTCCTTACTTCAATTTTATCCAGAAAACGGGACTTGGCGCGTCTAACGCTGGTCACGCGCGGCGCAACTGCAGCAGGCTCCATACGGCGGACGCGCTCAGTAAGCCTAACAGGGCAGCCATCACGAACAAGCTCAGTTGAGTTTCCAGTAAGTCGGCGAATACTCCGCTGACGAAGACGAAAAGGAATATAACCATGGTCAGAGGAAACCCTTGCCCTGGAAAACTAGGAGCTCCTAAGCCCAGAATGAGAAATAGCGCGGCCACGAGAAGTGGCGCGGTATTGCCGAAATACCGGGCTCGTTTCCACGCACAGTATGCGATCAGAGCTACCGGTAGTGCGATCGCGAGCGGCGGACTGCTGGCAAAGATCGTCCGCAAAGTGCCGCGGTAGGAGACGGACGTTACAAAAGCTGCGGGTTCTAGGTCGATCCAGCGGGCGTGCAGCAATCCTTGCCAGAACAATGCAGGTTCGAAGAAGTAAGCAGCGAATAGCAAGACAGCGCCGACAGCGATCGCTGTGGCCCAGATCGTGACCACGGCGCGCGGCCGAACAGGCGCGACCCAGAGCATAAGCGGCAGTATCACCAGCGCCAGCGGAGCCAAGGAAAACTGGTTGCCGATCGCCAGCGCGAGAGACAATCCCAGAAGTAGAATGCGCCGCCAATTCCAGAGCACAACTTCGCGCGGTGCGTACAGCGTATGCGCTACGGCGATGGCTGTGAATATAGTTCCGAATGCTCCCCACAAGGCGCCCATTTCTCCTACGCTCTGGACTCCAGCCACGTTTACAATCATACCGGGCGAAAAGCAGTAGAGCGCAAGCGCAATGTATCCTCCAGCATTGCCATAAAGGCGGCGCGCAACGTACCAGAGCGAGGCTCCTAACATGACTCCAAAGAAGAGATATGGGGTCGCAGCCGCGATTGGCAGAAGTGACTGCGGTAGCCATGAATCGGGATGAACAAGCAGCGGCGCAGCGGCAATCAGGTAGTAAAGCGGCGAGCGATCCTCGTCGTAACCGTCGTTAACACGAAGATGTCCAGCGCGGCCCGCGGAAGGTACGCCAGTCGCGGCTTCTGACCGCAATGACTCGGGAGTTCCGGCGATAACTCCCTTCTTCCACTGCTCGAGTCCCTGATAGATTCGTAAAGCCTGATCAGAATCGGGGATCAAAGCGCGCATCGTTTGCACGTGCAGCAGCCAGACACATTGCAGTAGATAGACAAGGAGCATTGCGGCCGCGATGAACTGCGGTGCGCGAAAAGCGTCGGAATGAAGAAACCGTCGCAACATTTCCGTAACAGGCAGACTGAGTGTTTTAACATGTCCGGGACGGTGCTGGTTAACTAAAGATGGATAACGATCCGTTGTCGCGGCCTTCCGCGGAGCCTGAATCTCCATTATCGGATGGAACGAAGCCAGATGAGACACAGTCGGTTGCGCTCTCGGTTCCGCACGCGTCTCCGCCTGTGAATCGCGACGGTTTCATCGGCGGAAAAGGTATCTATCACGGTGCCTTCTGGCTGATCTACCTGGCGTTGGCGTGGATTGTCTTCCAGGTAGAAGGCTGGCTTGTCGCCTCTCTCCGATCTGATCTGAGTCTGCTTTGGCGGCGCTTGGTGATCGAAGGCTGCATGATGCTGGCTGCGATTTTGCCGGGCTTCGTGATGGCGCGCATCGAAGGCAGACCATTCGGCGACTTCGGACTGCCCGCGCGGCGTGCCTTTGGGCGCCATTTTTGGGTGGGAACGTTGTGGGGAATCGCGTCATTGAGCATTCTGATGCTGGTGTTGCGCGTGACGGGCGCGTTTCAGTTTGGCTCTCTCGCTTTGCACGGCGCTCGCGTCTTTAAGTTTGCGGCGTATTACGCTGTGCTTTTTCTGCTCACCGGATTTTTTGAAGAATTCTTGGTCCGCGGTTATTCGCAGTGGGCGCTTGCGCGGGCGATAAACTTCTGGCCGGCGGCGGCGTTTTTGTCAATCGCATTTGGTTACATCCATGGCGCGAA
>JBEKXO010000061.1:0-23067 GCA_049511995.1 Terriglobales bacterium | reverse complement strand
TAGCGACACTGGGCTCCGACACCGGTGGATCGATTCGGCAGCCCGCATCGTTTTGTGGCGTCGTCGGATTGAAGCCGACCTATGGGCGCGTATCGCGCTACGGGCTGATTGCGTTTGCATCATCGCTCGATCACATCGGGCCGTTTGCCAAGACGGTGAAGGACGTTGCGCTGGTGCTGCGCACGATTGCGGGGCGCGACCCGATGGATTCGACCTCCGCCGAGGTGGCTGTGCCTGATTATGTGGCCGAACTCGAAAAGCCGATCAAGAGTTTGAAGGTTGGCGTGGCCAAAGAGTATTTCGGAGCGGGGCTTGATCCCGAAGTGCGCGCGGTGGTGGAAGCTGCGATTCAGAAGCTGGCTGAGTTGGGATGCGAAGTTGTGCCAGTGAGTTTGCCGCACACCGAATATGCTATTCCCACCTATTACATCGTCGCCACGGCGGAAGCGTCTTCGAATCTGGCTCGCTATGATGGCGTTCGCTACGGCTTCCGCGCGAAGGCGAATACGCTTTCTGAAATGTACCGGCAGACTCGCGACGGCGGATTTGGCATGGAGGTCAAGCGCCGCATCATGCTCGGTACATACGCGCTGAGCGCCGGATATTACGACGCTTACTATCTCAAGGCGCAGAAGGTGCGTACGCTGCTGACTCGCGACTTTGATGAGGCGTTCAAGAAAGTGGATGTGATTGCCGCGCCGACCGCGCCGACGCCAGCTTTTAAGTTGGGCGAGAAGGTTGATGATCCGTTGGCGATGTATCTCGCCGATATCTACACCGTAACTGCTAACTTAGCAGGAATACCTGGTATTTCGATTCCGTGCGGGGAGAATCACGAAAAGTTGCCTATTGGATTGCAGTTGTTTGCGCGGCACTTTGATGAGGCGACGCTGCTGCGGGTGGCGCATGGGTATGAGCAGTGAAACAAACTCAGAGTAGGGGCGGCCGCCCTCGGCCGTCGGAGGAGTGCGAGCCTATCTAGAGAGGTTCGTAATACCGTTCCCCCGAGCACGCCCTGCAGAGCACGCGCTCGTCGCGGACTACTTCGCGCCGAAAATTAATTCCTTCACCGCACTCGGCGCAGACTATGCGTTCGCCTTTGTATCCGGGGAATTCTTCGGCGGGGAGTTCGACTTTCACCCACTGCTTGATGAATAAGTCGTCTTCCGCCATCTCGCGATAGGCTAGCATTTGCTGCTGGTTCTTGTTTTCGATTTCGGGATGCATGGAGCGCGCCAGCGCCTTGGACGATTCTTTGGCGGCGATGCGGATGGCTTTGCCGGAGCTCACGTCTTTGATGCCCAGGTCGACGAAGGTCGCGGCCATCTTTCCCCAATCGCGAAACTTCAGGGCGCGCTTGCCGAGGCGGCATCCGGTGACTACGGCGATGGCATCGGTGGCGCAGCGGTCGATTTCTACGAACGTGACCAGGCGTTTGCGATCTTTTCCGCGTGGGTCTTCGATGCCCAGTTTTTCGAGTCCGAGCATGGCCAGGCGAACGCCGAGGACCTGGCCGGCGCAGAGGTGGCCGTGGGCGATTTCGGCTTCGCGAAGATAGTCATCGAGAGAAAGCATTTGTAATTGGTAATTTGTGATTTGTAATTTGAAACCCGCAGTCGCCGACTGAAATTGCAAATT
This sequence comes from Terriglobales bacterium, assembly GCA_049511995.1. Classification (GTDB taxonomy): domain Bacteria; phylum Acidobacteriota; class Terriglobia; order Terriglobales; family Acidobacteriaceae; genus Acidiflorens. Next base: position 21,429 of record JBEKXO010000061.1, on the reverse strand, counting down.
ACAAATTACCAATTACAAATGTTTCCTACTTTCTTCGCCACCGCACTCCGTCTTTCGTGTTCTCTACGATGATACCGGCGGCGGTCAGTTCTCCGCGCAGTGCATCCGAGGCTTTGAAGTTTCTTGCTTTTCTTGCCGCTTCCATTTCGGCTAGCTTCTGGTTGACCTGTTCGTCAGTGAGTTGCTTTGAGCCGGCGACCTCTAGCAACTCCGCACTGATTTCTTTTTCGCGGCCTTCGGCGCGCGCCCAGTCGAGGACTGCTTCCATCTTAGGCTGATCGTCATCCTTGAGCACGCCGAATATTTCGTCGAATTTGTCGAGCGCGCCGAGCAGAGGTTTCACGTCGTCCTGGCGAACTTCCCCAGCATCTAGCGCGGTATTCACCTTGCGCAACATGTCGAACATGGCGGCTTGAGCTTCCGCGGTATTTAGATCGTCTTCAAGAGCGCTCTTCATCTTGTCGATGGTTTCCTGCGCCAGTTGCGCCATTTGCGGCGTAACTCCGGCGGGGAACTGGGTGCTGGTCAGGCGGAAACGGAAGTTGCGCAGTTTCTCGACCGAACTTGCCGCCGACTTCAATCCATCAAAAGTAAAGTTCAACTGATTGCGGTACGGGACTTGGGTCAGCAGCCAGCGGATTGATGATGGCTTATGGCCGCGCAGCACGAGATCGCGAATCGTGAAAAAATTCCCCAGACTCTTCGACATCTTCTGGCCTTCGACGAGCAGAAAGCGCGCATGAAACCAATAGCGAACAAATTGTTTTCCGGTGGCCGATTCGGATTGCGCGATTTCGTTTTCGTGGTGTGGAAAAATCAGGTCTTCGCCTCCAGCGTGCAGGTCGAAACTTGGCCCTAGCTCTTCCATCGACATGACTGAGCATTCGATGTGCCAGCCGGGACGTCCGGGACCAATTGCCGTATCCCACTTGGCTTCTCCGGGCTTGGGCGCCTTCCAGAGGGCAAAGTCGCGGGCGCTGTCTTTTTCGTATTCGTCGACATCCACGCGTGCGCCATCGTTCATGCCGGCGAAATCTTTTTTCGAAAGCTTGCCGTAGTCGGGGAATTTCGCGATGCGGAAATAGTAAGAGCCGTCGTCGGTGCGATAGGCAAATCCCTTTTTCACCAGTTCGGCGATAAAGTCGGCCATCTCGCTGATGTGCTCGGTGGCGCGAACAAGAATCGGTTTTTCGATATTCAAGGTGGCCGAATCTTCCAGAAAGGCTTGTACATACTTGGCGGTGTACTGCTGCACAGAGACGCCGTCACGCGCGGAGTTGCGAATGATCTTGTCGTCGACGTCGGTGATATTCATGACGTAGCGCACGTCATATCCGCTCTGACGGAGGAAGCGGTAGAGAAGGTCGACGGCGATAAAGGTGCGAAAGTTGCCGATGTGTCCGTAGTCGTAGACGGTCGGGCCGCAGGCATACATGCGGACACGGTTATCGTCGAGGGGATGGAAGTCTTCGACCTTCGCGGAGAGAGTGTTATAGAGGCGCAATGCCATAGGTTCGCAGAGTCATATTCGCAGAGTGATAGATGGTGTCGCGCGTTGAGCACGAACCTTTCATTCTAGGGGCGCGAAAGAAGAGGGGTCAAATGGGAACAGAAGTGTTGCGTCACTTTGCGATGGCGCAGAAAAAGCATTGACCACAAAAGACACGAAGGATCACCAGGGAAGGCGCCCAAAGAATACTCGGCTCAAGAAAGACGTAGCTGGTCTTAGGCGGCCGGCGCCGGTAAGTCACTATTAATATCTTCGGCGTCGGCGTCGTCCGATCCTTCTCCAGTTGCTTCTTGGCCTGGGGACTCTGCATTAGGGGCTTCGGCAACGGACGGTTCCGCATTCACCGGGTCGGCATCGGCCAACGGCAGGGTCGCCAGCACGCATGTGCCGGTGCCGTCGCTGCTAACGGTAAGGTGGCCGCCCAGGTTTCGGATGCGCTGTTTCATGCCGCCCAAGCCAACACCCACGCCCGCTCCGATTTCCTGAAAGCTCGACAGCTTGTCGAAAGGAATGCCTCTACCGAAATCGCGAATGGAAAGCATCGCGTTCCTGTCATCCGCCGTGACTTGTATATCGACAGCCTCACTACCCGAGTGGCGCAAGACATTGGTCAGGCTCTCCTGCAGAATGCGGAAGAACACGAGTTCTTCGTCCTTGGTCAATTGCGGAGTAGCCGCGAGCTCGAGATTCGCCTTGACTCCACTTCGCTTGGTAAACCCCTCCACATACCATTGCGCAGCGGACGAGAAGCCAACCTCATCGAGCAGCGGCGGATGCAGCAGGTGGGACGTAACTCGAATCTCCTGCAGCGCCTGGTTCGATAACGACTCCAGTTCCTGAAGCAGTTCGCCAGCCTTTGGAACCGAGGCTACGACCTTACTCAGGGAATCCAGCATCATCCGTAGTGCAACCAGTGTCTGTCCCGTGCTGTCGTGCAAATCGCGGGCGATGCGACGGCGTTCTTCGTCCTGCAGACGAAGTGAGCGAGCCGAGAGTTCGCGCAGCACGAACTCGGTCTTCTTACGACGCTCTATCTCGGATTCTAGCGATACCAGACTTGCATTCAGCGCACGGGTGCGTTCTTCTACCCTCTTCTCCAATCCCTCGTGGGATTTGCGAAGCTCGGCTTCAACTCGCTTGACGTCGGTAATATCCACGCCGGTGGGGTGAAGGAAAATGACCAGTCCGTGGTGATCGCGGATGGGGTGAAGTTCGAACTCGACAATTCGCTCCGTGCCGTCGGCCCAGCGATAGGGCAAGATTTCGCGATAAGCAGTCCCCCGGGCCGCTTGCACTGTCCCCGCTCGAATCTTCTCCTGGACCTCCTTGGAATCCCGCCACCATCCCGTCTCCCAGAAATAACGCCCTAGAATATCTTCTGCGCGGTATCCGCAGACGTCGAGGCAGAGTCGATTGGCGTCGATTACTTTGCCGTCCAAGGTCAGGATGCCGGCGAAGACCGAGGTTTGTTCGAACACAGCGCGAAATTTTGCCGTGGCTGCGATGGCTTCGGCCGTTATCTGCTGCCGCTGCCCCTCACTCTGCTTGCGTTCGGTAATGTCTGTAGCTACGCCAATTATGCGATCCGGCTTGCCGTTTTCGTGGTAGAAGATGCGGGCAACCGACTCAACCCAGCGCAGGGCGCCGTCTAGACGTGTGATACGGAACTCAATGCGGAGGTCTCCGCTATGCGATGCGATCGCCTGCGCCAGGACGGAATCGACGTTTTGCAAATCCTCGGCATTGATCATTTGCCGGAAAGAGCCGCCATCGAGGCGGTCTGTGTCCGGAGGCAGCCCGTAGAGCTCTCTCAACTCCGGGGAGGTGATGAGCTCCCTGGGTTCGTACTTCGACTCCCATGTACCGGATCGGGCCGCCTTTTGCGCAATGCGCAGCCTCTCTTCACTTTGGCGCAGCGCCCGTTCCGTCACCCTCAGGTTCTGTTCGACGGTTATACGGTCCGCAATTTCGCTCTGTAACCTGGATCGGGAACGGCGGTTGGCCTCTCCTAAAGCAATGATGAAAGACGAGAAGAAGAGAAAGCCGACCATGCCCGAAATCGTAGTGGGGGCGTTTTCGACGGCGAAGGATCCGACAGGCGGAAGAAACCAATACCAAACGCCAAGACCGCTGATCAACGTAGCGAGAATGGAAGGACCGAGGCCGCAATACCAGGCGGAGAAAACCACGGCTAGCCACACCGTGTGGTAGGGATTATTCAGTCCGAGCCACGGCTCGAGTATTCGGCGAAACATCAGAGCCGCAATCGCCGCCCCCACCGCGAGAGCATAGGAAGCAGAAATCGACTTGCTCTTAGCTCCCGGAGTGGCAGAACCTTGCACTTTTACCTCGTTTGCCGTGAAGTCGACAGAAATCGGGACTGGTTCGAATGCCGCCCTAAGCAGGCAAGAGTTCCTCACGCGCTTTGACGAAACGTAGAACGAGCGAGGAACTTCGCAGAACCGATCTTATTTCGTCGAGATGGAGCGTCTATAAGGTGTTCCCTGTAGTCTGCGCGCGATCGCACACTGATGGCGAGCTAAATACAACCCAATTAGACGAGATCCGCACTTCGAGGATAGCAAATCAGGAGGATAGCGAATCAGACGGGGACAGGCGGCGCATGCTCGTGGAGCCGGTGCTGGACCAGAAATGCGTAGTGGACTGCGGAGACGATGGTGAAGATAAAAGTGGCGCGCAAGAAGGTAGTTCGCGCAACCCAGACCCACTGTATCGGGTAGATAAGTAGCAGAAGCACGAAGAAAATAGCAGCGACCTGGGCGAAGGTATTAGCTTTGCCGAAAATACTGGGGCGAAAGTCGCGCAGTCCCGCGATCATGAAGAGTACACCGCCGATCAGCAGGATCGAAACATCGCGGCTGAACACCATGACTGTGTATTTCCAGGGAATCATGTGCTCGATCGAGAGCACGAGAAACATGGTGCTCATCAGCAATTTGTCGGCAATGGGATCGAGATATTGGCCGAGTAGGGTTTGCTGATGCAGGGTGCGGGCCAGCAGGCCGTCGAGGCCGTCGCTCAATCCGGCAAAAATGAAAAGCGCCAGCGCCCATTTGTAATCCTGCTTGAGCAAATCGATGACGATGAAAGGCAGGAAAATCATGCGGAGTAGTGTGAGCTGATTGGGTGCGGTAAGAATTTGCCGCAGGTTCATCGGGACTCGTCTCCGCCGTGGTGCCCTCCTGTTTTTTCTCGAGCGCTGCCAAGGAACTCGCTCACGAGTAGCGGCGCGGGATCCTGTCCGGTCTTCTCGGCAAATCGCTGGGCGAGCGATAGGATGCTGCCCTCGGGCAGATCGAGTTCCATGCGCTCCAGGCGGTGCATGGGAAAAAAGACGACGCCGGCAGTGAAGGGTTCGCCGTTTTTGACCTGGGAGAGAAGATGATCGAAAGACGCGACGTCGACGCCGCGCAAGCTTAGGCCTTCAGCGGAAAGATGGAGAATCGCGCCCCAGAATTTTTCGCGCGGATTGGCCAAGGTCGCAATCACGAGCGCGCCGGGACGGAAAGGGATGGCAGCTTCGGGTTCCTGATAAAAGCTAGTGCTGGGCACGATTGGATTGTCGTCTGGGAGGGCGGGAAATTGCAAACGGAGACAGTGCCGTCCGCTCATTTTCTCCTAAATGCCGCTTGTCATCTAAGCGAAGCGAAGGATGTACTGTCAGCCCTCGCTCTTCGCCGCCTTCAGATCAATCCCCACCTGCTCGGCCTTCTTATAGAGGTGTGACCGCTCCAGTCCGAGTGCCCGCGCCGTGTTTGAAATCTGGTGGTGATTGCGTTTTAACTCCGCCAGGATGGTTTGCTTTTCGAAGGCGCGAACGCGGTCGGCTAGCGGGCCTGTGCCGGCAGATGCGGAACCGGAAGATGCCGCCGACACGGGCAGCGCCAGTGCTACGGTTTCCGCGGTGACTTCGCTGGACGTTGCCAACAGCATCAGCCGCTCAACGGTATTTCTTAGTTCGCGCACGTTGCCCGGCCAGGGATGCTCTAGCAGCGCGGCGATTGCATCCTTGGTGAAACGCATGGGCTTCCATCCGTTGGTTGCGCTCACTTGCGCAGCAAAATGTTCAACCAGCGCCGGGATATCTTCTTGGCGTTCACGCAAGGGCGGCAGGCGCAGCGGGAAGACGAAGATGCGGTGAAATAAATCCTGGCGGAATTTCCTGTCGCGCACTTGCGCCTCGAGATCGCGGTGCGTAGCGACGACCACGCGCACATCCACCTGGATGGCGCGCTCTCCGCCGATGCGTTCGACCTCGCCCTCTTCGAGCACGCGCAGCAGCTTCGCTTGCATGGCGAGCGGCATGTCGCCGATTTCGTCGAGGAAAATTGTGCCATGCTGCGCCTGCTCAAACTTTCCAAGATGGCGGCCGGCGGCGCCGGTGAACGATCCTTTTTCGTGGCCGAACAATTCTGATTCAATCAGCTCGGCGGGGACCGCGGCGCAGTTCAGCGTGATGAACGGCCCGCCAGCTCGCGGACTGCGCTCATGCAGCGTGCGCGCCACCAATTCTTTGCCCGTGCCCGTCTCGCCGAGGATGCAGATGCGAGTCTCGCTGGCGGCTACGCGCTCGACTTGCGCCATCACGGCGCGCATCGTCTCGCCTTTCCAGACGATTTCGTGTTTGCCGAGACGGCGCTCCAGGTCGCGGTTCTCGCGCTCGAGGCGGCCGAGTTTCAGCGCGTTCTCCACGGTGAGCAAAAGTTTTTCGGTGGAGATTGGTTTCTCGAGGAAGTCGAGCGCGCCGAGGCGCGTGGCGCGCACCGCCATCTCGATGTGCGCCTGACCCGACATCATGACGACGGGAGTCGGCACGCCTTGCGCTTTGAGTTCTTGGAGCAGCGCGAGCCCGTCTTTACCCGGCATCACCACGTCGGAAAGGATCAGGTCGAAAGATTGCGCCTTGGCCAGTTCGAGAGCCTTGTTGGCGTTGTCGCAGACGGCGGCTTCGTGCCCTTCCAGACGAAACGCCCGCGATAACGAGGCCAGCGTGTTGGCTTCGTCATCGACGATCAGCAGGTGCGCTTTTTGCGCCACAGTTATTCACCTCAGTGAAATGCCCTCCCAAATCTACCGCAGAGACGCATAGCGCGCGGAGAAATCGCAGGGCAATTCCATGCGAAACGTAGTTCCTTTTTCTTTCGCGCTTTCGACCGAAATCTTGCCGCCATGATCGCTTACCACGGATTGCACAATCGCCAGCCCGAGCCCTGTTCCGTGCTGTTTAGTCGTGTAATAAGGAGTAAACAAGCGGCCACACTCTTCCTGCGTCAGGCCGGAGCCGGTGTCGGAGACGGAAAGCTCAACGCGATCGCCGAGAGATGCGGTGCGAATGGTCAGTGCTCCGCCTTGCGGCATGGCATCGATTGCATTGAGCACCAGGTTTTGCAGCGCGCGATGCAGCAGATCGGAATCGGCCGAAATTTCGGGCAACGCATCCGCCAACTCTGTCTGCACGGCGATCAGATTCTTCTCCTCAAGCTGCGCATGAAAGACGCGCAACACCGAGCGCACCACGTCATTAACCTGGGTTGGATGACGCTGGGGCTGCGGCATCCGTGAGAATTCGCTGAAGCGTCCGATGATGGTTTTCAGGTTATTAATTTCATCGAGCAAGGTCGCCGTGCCTTCCCGAAAAACTTCCTCAAAGATTTCGGGCGATTTCTCTTTCGCGCGCATGAGATTTTCGACAGTGACTTGCAGCGGGAAAAGCGGGTTCTTTAATTCATGCGCCAAACGGCGTGCCAGTTCACGCCATGCGGCCACTCGCTCTGCTTGCACGGTGCGGTCTTTTTGCTGCATCAGATCTTCCGTCATGCGGTTGAACGATGCGGCGAGTTCGCCTAGTTCATCGCTCGATTCGACTTCGACCTTGGCGTTGAGATCGCCCGCAGCGACGCGGCGTGCAGCCTCCGCCAATGAAACGACCGGACGCGAAACGCGCGCAGCGAACCACAAACTGGCCAGCACGGCTGCCAGAATTCCGGCGCCGCCGACCAGCATTGCGGTAGAAATGACGCGCCTTTGCAGTTCAATCAGCGGACGCCGCGAACTGCCGACCAAGAGGACTCCCAAGGGCTGACTGGCACCGGTGGCAGCAAGCTTCTGGCCGGTCGCCGGTCCGGACAGCGGAATCGCGTGAAACACCTCGGCGTCGGCCGGGTCGCCAGTCCAGTGAATGACACTTTGCGATTCTTGACCTGTCTCGCGCACCTTTGCGATCAGCGGAGCGATTTGATCGGCTCCGGCGGCCGGGCCGTTTAGATCGAGCAGCGATTTTGGGTTCCACTTTGCGTCGAGACTTTGATAAAGCATGACTCGCGTCCCGGCGGGAATATCGAGCGTCGAGAGGAAGGCCTGGTCTAGCCGCTCGCCACCGATCACGTAGAGAGGTTGTACGCCGACGAGAGCAACTCGCACCGCAAACAGGCCGAGGGTCGCGCCATCCGGAAGCTCCTCGCGTTTGAGAAATGGCCCAGCCGGGATAGTCGCGGTCAGAGGGGCGGTGTCGGAGTTTGGCGTTTCGGTAATCGCTACCTGCGGAGTCATTGTTTGCGGAATCGCGGGCTCGGGATAGCCGAATTTTGCCTGCCATTGCGCCGAGGAGAGAATGGTTCCGCGCGCGTCGACGAGTTCGAGAAAGTCGAGCCGCTGCTGACTCGCCAGGGAGCGGGCTTCGCCGACATATTCGCTCGGATCGGCAGCGCCGCGGTTCATCTCGAGAGAGATGCGCTGAACGGCTTCGCTCGCGGCTACCGACTCGACTTTGCGCGCGACCTCGGACCCGCGGCGCTGGAACTCCGATCGGAACTGCGCGGCGACGGCATTGGCTCGTTCCGCATCGGCCTGTTCGAACGAGCGCCGGATCGTGCTGTAAACAGAAATAGAAATAACTGCGACGCAGACGAGCACGGTGAGCGCAAACAACAAAAGAAGCTTCTTGCGGAAACTCATCGCGATCCCGCCTGCGCAGCGGAATCCGCTCGTGAAGCAGCCGAACGTTGCTCTGACCGTTGATCCGACAATCTTTGATCGGCCAGCCAGGAATCGGCGAGCGAAAGATGCGATCCGCTCCACTCGCCTCGCCGGCCTGGTGCCCAGTCGCGCACACGCGTGCTGACGGCCGTCGCCACCGGCAGATGGAATAGCGGAATGACCGCGTGCGCGTCGAGCAGATTATGTTCGGCCTGAAACAAATCCTCCAACGTGTTGTGGTCGGGCTTTGCGGAAAATGCCGGCTGTGGTAATCCCAATTGCCGCGCGGCCTCATTTAGAGACGTCGCGGGATCGGGACTGGGCAGCACGACACGGACTAATCGAATGTCCTCCGCTCCCGATAACGACACCTGCACTGTGATACCGACTTCGCGTGCGTTGAGGGCAATGCGCTCGGCGATCAACTGGGCTGGGGGGTCTCGCGGGTCGTAACTTAAGTTGTAAGTCGCATTGGGGGCGGGCTGGCGCGAGTCGGCGAGCAAAGCGCGGGCCCCTTGCGGATCTGCCTGCGACGAAAAGACTGTGCCGTAACCGGTCATCCAGTTGGGAAGAATGGTGGCGGCGGGTTCGCCGGCGCCTTTCAACAGGACCGACTGAATCGGCTTGCCATCAATGGCGAGCGCGAGCGCTTCGCGAAGGCGAGGGTCTTGGGCGCGCGAATTGACGGGGAAAACCAGGGCCAGCAATTCCATCGGGAGAGATACTGATGATGTGCTGCGCGGCTGCGATCCAGGCGTGGCCTGGGGCGACTCCTCGATCAGGTCGGTCTTGCCCAATTCGAGCGCGATGGCCTGGTCGCGCAGCGCTTTGCCAAATTCGATCTCGACCACATCGACAAACGGACGGCCTTCCCAGCTTTCTTCATTGGCGGCAAGCTTTAGGTGTTGTTGCGGTTGCCAGTCGGCGACCAGGAATGGACCGGTTCCGATGGGTGCGCCTTGCACGTTCCGCTTCAGCAAGAGATTGCGCGGCAGCGCGAGCTCGGCGAGCAGCGAAGGCACGGGAGCCGTTGTGTCTATCGTAATCGAATCGGCCGCTGCGCGGATGATCCAGCCAGAATGCAGCGCACCGAGAATCTGGGCGACGGCGGCGGGCGTGGCCGCACTTCCGTCGTGGAATTTCACTCCGCGGCGAAGCGTGAATTGCCAACGACCGACACTTGCGTCGCTCTGCCACGCTACAGCCAGCGCAGGCAGGGGGCGACCTTGGGCATCGATTCGCACCAGCGGGTCACCGATCAGTGAGAGGGTGCGCGACAGGTCCCAATATTCAGAGGGTGTCGCGTTGGGAACAAGCTCGAGCGTGGTGGGTGATGATTGCAGCATTACGCGCAAAGTTCCGCCATAGTGCGGGCGGGTCTCGGCGAGCGCTGATGCGATCGTGGATGTGAGGAGCGCCGCAGTCAGTAGGGCGGGGGCAATCCGAATATGTCGTGCGCGCAGGCAGCTGCCGAGCTTTGCTCGGCTTGGACGGGCGAGGGGGCCCGTCCCCACGTGAGTTTTCGTCGTTACGTGAGTCAGGTTAATTGCCGCACGTAACAGATACGCGATAGGCCTCATACCATCCTGTGTCTTTCTTTCTTACGATTGCTGTCGCGGCGGTACCGCTGCCGTCGGGCCAGAGCGCTGCGATTTGACCGTTGAACTCGACCGCCGTGCTCACGGCTATGGGATCGCGATCGGGAATCTCAAACGCGCGCAGGCTGTCGCGCTCTTTATCGTGCAACACGTCATGCAACGCATCAGGCAACAGGTCGGCGCTCTCCGAAGCGAGCAATTGCGTGCCCGTTCCGCAAGCGGAGTGAAGCGAGGCTAGATCGCTGCCCCACTTTGAGTTTGCGCCGTGGATTGCCTGGTCCGTCACTCCATCGACCAGATGAAACGATCCATCCACTGCGGCGAAAACCCATAGCGTGTAGTTCGGTCGCGCGAGCCCGGCGGCGGAATAGAACGAAGGAACGTTCACGATTTTTCCAATGCCAGGAGAAAGTGCTCCAGTAAAGAAATTGCGCGCGGAAGCGTAGAAGGCGCGAACCGAATCATCGGTTGTAAGCGGCCAGGGGTCGTCGGTGTCGGTGCAGGCGAGGGTAAGCGGTGCGACAGCGTTGGGCGTCGAGCGGCACACGATGCCGGGAAGGTAAGCATCGAACAGGTGATCGCGGCGTAACAGCAATCGACCGCGCAAATCGCGGGGAAAAGCTCGCGAGTGAATGATGGGCACGGAAGTTTCCAACTCCCATCGTGCTGCGGAATTTTCCAGCGGGCTTGCTCCGTGATGATAGATGGAGACTGCGTCGGCTCCTAGCACGATCAGGCGCGGCGCTGCTGGCACATCGACCAGGGCGGCATCGAGCATCGGTTGCTCTTGTGCGAACAGGAGCGTCGTCTTCAGGACCATCGGCATCGCTGGAGCAAAGGCTGCGCCCGTTGGCGGCCGGGGTAATGAAACGAGCGCGACCTTTTTCTCGTCGGATCCGATGGCGATGACTGCCGTCCAGACGTAATCGCGCAGGCTCTCGGAGAGAACAATCCCGATCGTTCCCGTGGCTTGCTCGGGCTTGGCGATATGGATGCCTTCGACGTGCAACTGCACTTCAAGCGCGCTGCGCACTTCGTGCACAGATTTCTCGTCGAGCGACGAATGATTGGTGAACTCGAGCGCGAACGCTCCCGGGCCCGAGGCGGAGGCGATCTTGTGGGCGAGTTGACGGGCGGTGTCCGACAGGGATGAGGCGGATAAGGAGGATGGAAGAAAAACCGTTGCGAGCACGAACGAACTCAGCCAACCAAGCCACAGACCGCCAGAGATTCGCGCTCGCATGTGTGGAATGGGCTGATTATAGCGCGGGGTCGGTAGCGACTTGTTCATAGAAGACGATACCCAGTATCCAGTACCCAGTAGCCAGTGAACTGCGCTTACGGTCTTACGAGAACCGAGAATTGAGACCCAACCTTAGTGTTGCGAGTTTCCATCAGGCGCTTCTGCGTCTTCCGCCTGGCTCGCTCGGTTTGGCGCTCCCATGCCGCGGAGCACGTCATTGGTGAAGAAGAATTTACCGTCAGCTGGGACCATCATGATTTGCAATTTGTCAGAGAGCCGCTCGGCTACAATTTTGTTGATCAATAGCGGATTCTGCTTGAGGATCGCGGCCTCGCTATGCATGCGCTCGGCGTCGGCCGCCGCGGTTAGACGGATGCGTTCGGCCTCGGCTTGCGCCAGCAGCTTGCGACGCTCGCCTTCAGCCCTGCTGTCGATAAGCTTTGCCTCACCCGCGGCTTCGGCATTCTTAACCGTGGCTTCCTTGCGGGCTTCGGCTTCGAGCTTCGATTGCTCAATCTGTTTCTGCTTCAGCGGGAGCGTGTATTGCATGGCGTCGGCCTCGCCCTTGGCCTGCAAAACGCGGACGGCGGCTTGTCCCTCGGCTTGTTTGACTTCCTGTACTTTGGCTGCGTCGGCATCGGCCTCGGCGATTTTCACCTGCTTTTGATGGATTTCGGTTTCGACGCCCATGCGATCGTTCTCTTGTTCCTTCAACAGCAGCGACTCGAGGCCCTTGGCGTATTCTTCGGGCAGTTCTATGTCGCGCAGCATGACTTCCTTCACTACGATGCCGTCGGCGGCCAGCCGCTTGCGGATGATCTCGGCCGAACGCTGGCGAACCTCTTCGCGCTTGGCGGAGAAGACTTCGCGCACCGTGTAATTCGGCACCAGCTCACGCCAGGCAGTAGCAACGACGGGTGGCACGATTTCCTTCTCCAACGGCTGTGGCAGATTGGCTTCGATGTAGTCGAGGCGTTTGGGATCGACTTGGTAGCGCACCGTGATGGCGAGGCCAAGGGTGAGTCCTTCTTTGGCCTGGACGTGCAGGGCTTGGCCATGTGGGTTCTCCGACTTCGTTTCGCCTTTCGCGGCGCCTTTGGCTTGAGCGTCTTCGTCGATGCCGGTGGTGAACAGTTGATCGCGCGTGTTGAATAGTTCGACCCGCTCGACCAGCGGCGTGACGAAGTGCACGCCGGGATAGAGAGTTCCGGCGAGCGTGCCTTTGGTCTGGCTGACGCGGACGCCGGCCATTCCGCTGGGGACGATGACGATGCCAGCCGAAATTAGCAACGGTGCCCAGGCCAGCATGACAAGCGCAACCGACGTGCGCCACCGCATGGCCGGCGCGGGACCGGGTGAGCCGGCTGCGGGATCCGCGTGCAGGCGCCGGCGTTGATGCGCAATCAGCAGGTAGGCATCGTAGGTGAGAATTCCGGCGGCGATCACGAACATCGCGATTCCCGCGCTCAGCAGCAAATACTTGAGCAACAGCATGGTCATGCTCCTTTCAAATCTTCAATTCTTTGGTGCGTGGTGAGTGATGGGTTTAGGAACTTCGTGACGGCGAGCAAACGCCGTGCGAACGATTTGTCCGAATATGAGTTCTTCGATTAAGAGAGAAGCGGCCAGCGAGAACGTCAGTCCGCCGATGATTACCAGGCCTTGCAACATTGTTTCCACGATTGCCTCCGTCGCTCTGGCAGGAAGAAAGGCACGTGGAGAGCCGAATCCAGGGGATTGAAACCAATGAAGTTAAGAGGGGAGATCGGCTAGAGTGCGTGTCTGGAGACACGAGTGCGTGTTCGGGGGGAGACGATCAACGACTAGCGACCGATGACTTCTTGTAACTACAGCGAGAAGTTGGAGCCAGAAGTTACTGCCAACGAAAAAAGCCGCCACCAGATTTTCGCTGATGGCGGCAATCAAATGAAACGAAAAAAATCTTCACGTCGCGGAAACGTGAAAATCAAAAATCGAATCAGACGCGCAGTTTGCGCCGCGCTGCTCCCGCGATTCCTATCAGGCCGGTCGCCAGCAGCATCAGGCTGCCCGGTTCCGGCGTCGACATCGCCGAGCGGTAGCCGATAAATTCCTGTGGTCCGTGCCCGGGGCTTCCGCCTACGGGAGTGTAGAGCACCAATCCTTTGAACTCGCTCGCGGGAGCGTGCCGAGCCAAGAGCAGCGCCTCGCTATCGAGAGTCAGAGCTGCGCTGCTGGTGGTAACGCCCTTTGTGAACAGGTTCCAGACGGCCCAATTGCCGGTCGTAGGGCTGATCGTTCCGTTCATCACGCCCATGAAAATGATCCCCGCCGCCTTATAGTCGAGGAAGTTTTTACCGAACATGCCTTTTCCAGCGAGCAGGCCGCTGACGTTCGCATTCCAGTTCTCGCCGGTTGAGATGTGGTTGTTGAAGGCGTCACACATCATGGCCGTGGCCTTTCCACCATCTATCGAGAAATAGTAAGGGTAAGTGTAGTAACCGCCGGAGGCGTTAGTGCCCGGGTGCAGAAAGGTCATATTGACAGGAACGCTATCGGCCGCAGCCAGCGTAGAGAGGCAAAGAGCGATGACCAGCGATAAGAGAAGACGGTTACGTAACACGGTGAACCCTCCAAAAACAACTTCTCGTTCTCGATGCAATTTCTAAGGGGTTGGACGTGACTTAGAAGTGCAACCGACATGCCAACGGGAATAAGACCGAGCGCCTGCTGGCGCAAGCACTTGCCGATTGCGGAAATGGGAAGGTGAAAGAAGTTGCAGATGGCAAATCGCTGAATGGAGAAATTCGATCAAATCGTACGATAGTTAGTAACTTGTAGTAACTGGAAAGAAGTAACTAATGATATGAAAGTAGCTTCAGTGCAATTTCTACTGACCTATGCTGCCGCTGGCGTGGAACACTACCTGCACCGTGTCGCCTACCTTGAAGAAAAGCATGCTCGGATTTTTCATTCCCCATTGCGCATACGGAACCTGAAACGAAGACTTCGCCGACCAACTGTTTTCACCAAGCGTTACCTCGACCGGCAGGGTCAACTCGTGCTCCGCGCCGTGGATGGCAAACATGCCGTGCACCTGCAGTCTGGAAGTTCCCGAACTCGCCAGAATGCCGTCGGCGCGATCAGGGCGAAAGACAATCTCCGGATAGCGGCCGCTCTCGATCACATCTTTGTGCATTTTGTTATCGCGCGAACCATTGCCGGTCTTGCCGCTGGTTGCGTCAAACGCGATTTCTCCACTTGCCCGTCCGCTCGCTGGATCAAAGTGTAGCGAACCCCGTTTCAGAGAGAAGGAGCCTTCCACGGTGTGCAAGTTGCCCGACAGAGTGATATCGGCGCGGGTTTGCGCAGCGTCGAGCTGCAGCACGATCTCGTGGCTAGCTTGCGCTGGAGATTGCGCTGCCAGCGCGGCTGCCAGAGCTAGCAGCGCACAATTTCCAAGAGCGAACGAACGAAAAGCACGAGTCATAACTTCAGGAGAGTGAAGATTCGGACCGGATTGACAATTCGTCACGCTTTCAGCAACTCCCACCCCACCGCAATCCCGTTCGAGATCTGCTCGCGGGCTGAGCCCTCGCCAACGTGTATGGCCAATAGTCTCGCGAAAGAACGAGGATGTGATTGGAATACCCGCATGGCGTGCCGCCGCAGGCCACTGTGCCTGGCCATGAAAAGCATCATGTGAGCCATCAGCGTTGGACGCCGAAGCAGCGCCCGATGACTCCTCTGGTAGCGGTCAAGTTCTCCGCTCGCCAGACACTCCCCAAGCAGCGCCGCTTGCCGAAACGTGAGGCAAAGGCCTTCCCCTGTAATTGCGTCGACTCCACACGACGCGTCTCCAACCAAAACGGTATGGCCTCGATACACGCGCCGCAAGCTTCGTGTCACCGTGATCGCGCCGCGTTCGTTCGACAGATATTCCGCATGCCGAAGGTGCGCCGAAAGCTCGGGAAATTCCGCGAGCGCATCTTCTTCCTGCAATCCCCGTCGCAGCCGCAACTTCGGATCGAACGAAATCAACGCCACGCATAATTCTTCCCGGCTGACCGGCGTCACGTAAACCTGGCAGTGACGGCCCCAGTGCAGTTCCATAAAATCTGTCCAGGGAGCGACCCGGTAGTGGCGAAGGAACGCAAAGCGCAGATTCTTGTTCGCGCGCGTATTTGGTCGATGTTGATCCAGCTTTGCCCAGCGGCGGACGCGTGAACTGGTTCCATCCGCACCCACCACCCAGCGTGCCCGCACCAGTTCACCCGCTACCAGCGCGCCTTCGGGATGAAGCCCCGTAACCGGCGCCTGCCACAGTGTGCGCACTCCGCAAGCCGCCGCATGATCGAGCATGACGCGGTGCAGATGGGTGCGCCGGATTCCATACGCCGTGCCGCGCGGAAATTCAGCCTCCGCGGTTGTGCCTTCGCTGACGAAACGCACACCGCGGAAGGGATACGCTTCACTCTCGGGAATCGCGATGCCGAGATCGCGCAAGGCTTCGACCCCGTCCGGCATGAGACCTTCGCCACAGGGCTTCGCAATCGGCGGGACCGCGCCATCCGCCACAATCACACTCAAGCCGTGGCGCCGCGCCGCAATCGCCGTCGCCAGGCCGGCTGGCCCGCCTCCGGCGACAAACACATCCCAGGGTTTTTGCAACCGCATCCCCACGTACTTTTGAGCGATAACGATAAGAATTGGATGCGCGATTTGCTGCCAAGGACGCCTACCACTCGAGCAAAACAAATTCCGCACAAAATCCTGGACCCATCGCAGCCAGCAAGCCGAGCGTCCCCGGCGCGGGGCGCCGGTTCTTCATGACTTCTTCGAGCACGACCAGGACCGAAGCCGACGAGAGATTGCCGGTGCGCCGCAAGCATTCCCAGGAGACGTCGAGCTCGCCGTTTTTTAAGCCGAGCGCCTCGGCGGTCGCCTCCAGAATCTTCGGACCTCCTGTATGCAGCGTCCAGTTGCCGATGTCGGCGCGCGTCAGTGCGCGCTCGGCGAGAAAATCGTCGAGATCGTGCGCCAGGTTTGCTCGAACGAGATTCGGAATTTCGCGCGAGAGCACGATGCGGAAACCTTTTTCGGATACATCCCAGCCCATCATCTCTTCGGTGTCGGGATAGAACACGGAACGAGTCGCTAGAATCTTGGGTCCGGAGGAGAATCCGCACTCCGCGCCGGCTACAATCACCGCCGCCGCGCCGTCACCGAAGAGTCCCGCGGAAATCAGGTTCGCCATAGAGACATCCTCGCGCTGCAGCGTGAGCGAGCAGAGCTCCACCGACAGCACCACCGCGGTCTGATCGGGATAGGCGCGCACGTAATCCGCCGCGCGCGAAATCGCTGCGGCTCCGGCGACGCACCCGAGCCCGAAAACTGGCAGCCGACGAATGCTTCGGCACAATCCCATTTGATTGATCAACAGCGCGTCAATCGACGGACTGCTGATTCCCGTCACCGACACAAAAAAGAACGCGCCGAGATTTCGGCCGTGCAAACCGGCTCCCGCCAGCGCGCCCGAAATGGCTTTCTCGCCCAAATCCTTGGCAGTGCGAATCCAGTGGCGGTTGGCCTCGCCCCAGGTTTTCATCTCGCGATATTCTTCCTTCCTCAGGGAGAGGAAGCGCCCATCGACGCCCACGTGCTTATGCAAACGCCGCAGTACTTGCGGGTTCTCGACCTGATCGCCCCAATATTCCTGCAGTGCCGCCAGCAACATCTCCTGGGAATAATAATGAGGAGGAAACGCGCTCGCCGTGCTGACAATTCGCATTCTGTTTTCCCTCCAGGGCGGATCAGAGCCGACTCCCGCCGCGGTATCCGAGATTGTATGCCCATTAAACAAATTTTGGATGCCGATGATAATGTTAAATTTGTAAGAACTCAGCATTGGAAGGACGAACCAGTGAAATTCGTCGCCGGATTGGTGCTTGGCCTCATCCTCATCCCCTTGGGGGCTTACCTCTATTTCACGGGCGGCAGCGCTCCGGTTGCCACCACCGACTCCGATATGCCCTTCGAGAATTTCTTCGCGCACAAGGCGTTGAACGCGCGTATCGCGAAAGACATGCCGAAGAATATTCCGATCCAGCCGACGGAGGCCAACTACGTCGCGGGCGCCGAGCTTTACAAGCAGAATTGCGCCGTGTGTCATGGCGTGCCGCTAACGCCGAAAACGGCAATTGCCACAGGAATGTATCCGCACCCGCCGCTGCTCTTCGAGGGAAAAGGCGTGACCGACGATCAGCCTGGAGAGAGCTACTGGAAGATATTCAATGGCATTCGCCTGAGCGGTATGCCCGGATTCAGCAAGACGCTGACCGAAACGCAGATGTGGCAGATTGCGCTGCTGATAGCGAATGCCGACAAGTTGCCACCATCGGCGAAAGCCGCGGTGGTCGCGCCGATCGGTACGCCGGCGCCGGCGACAAATACGCCGCCGACGGCAACTCCGCCGCCCTCCTCGAATCCTGCACAGCCAACGAAATAGGGCTAGTGGCGGAGGATAGAGTGAACGCCGCAAAATCCGTCCTGATCGCGTGTTTGTTGCTCTGCGCTGAAAGCGCCTTCCCTCAGTCAGCCGACTCGCCAGAAAAGGATCCTGCCGCAATAGTTGAGTTGGGAGGAGCGGCTGACTGGAATATCAAAGACGCCGGATCAAGCTTCGGCCCCAGCGTCGCTATTGAAGTTACGCCGATAGAAAACTGGCTGGAACTTGAGGCGGGCGTCACGCCGCTTTTCGCTCGCCACGCGACGGAATGGAACGTCGACCTTCTGTTCAAGAAGCCTTGGACGCTCTCGAAAAAAGCGGAGTTCATGGTGGGTATTGGTCCGGAGTGGGTTCACGCCACGAACTACGGCATCACCAGGAACTCTGTCAGCGGGGAAGCCGTGCTGGATTTTATGTACTGGCCCTCCGCGAAACATAGATTCGGCTGGTACCTGGAACCGGGCTACGAGTACAACTTTGGGGCGGGGCACGAGCAATCTCTTGGGTTTAGCGGAGGCCTGCTGATTGCCATCCCATAATGGCCTTGATTTTGAAATGTTAGGTTCGCGAGCGCTAACCCTCAACCCGCATCTCGCGCTATCGTGTAGGCATGGCGTTTGGCCGTCCCAGAAAACTCTTCACCGAGGCCGAGCTTTACGAATACGCCGTCGGCGCGCTCGCCCGCCGCATGCGCTCGGTCGCGGAGCTGAAGCGCCTGCTACGCAATCGAGTCGAAGCCGATACTGAATTCGGCAAGACCCTGGTGGAACTAATTGTCGTGCGCCTCAAAGATCAGGGCTATCTGAACGATGCCCGCTACGCGGCCGCGTTTTCGTCCTATCGCCGCGACAACGAAAAATTCGGACGCATGCGTGTGGTCAACGACCTCAAGGCTAAGGGCGTTCACGGCGACGTCATTGAGAAAGCGGTTTCATCCGCGTACGACGACGTAAGAGAAGAACTTCTGGCCCGGGCTTATCTGCGCCGGAAACGGCTGCAGAAGCCGAAAGACAGGGATCAGAAACAGGCGGCCCGCATCTTCCGCCAATTAGCGCGCGCCGGATTCGGGTCGAGGACGATCTTTGCGATTTTGAAAAAATGGGATGTGGACGAAGAGACGCTCGGAGAACTCGAGAATGAGAGGACTGCGGAATAGGTCAGAGGTGAGAGGTCAGATTGCAGAGGTAAGGATCTAGGATTTTCACCTCTGCAATCTGACCTCTGACCTCTGACTTCTGACCTCCCCTTGGTTATCATTTAGAATTTAATCTTCGATGCTCACAGGATCACAAATACGCCGAAAGTTCCTAGACTTCTTCGTCCAGAAAGGGCACCGCGAAGTACACTCGTCGTCGCTCGTCCCGGCCAATGACCCGACCCTGCTCTTTACCAACGCGGGGATGAACCAGTTCAAAGATGTTTTTCTCGGCCTGGAAAAGCGCGACTACAACCGGGCGACAACGTCGCAGAAATGCGTGCGCGCGGGCGGCAAACATAACGATCTCGAAAACGTAGGCTTCACCAACCGCCATCATACGTTTTTCGAAATGCTCGGAAATTTTTCCTTTGGCGACTATTTCAAGGACAAAGCTATCGCTTACGCGTGGGAGCTGATCACTTCGCCGGTGTGGTTTGGGATTGAGAAGGACAAGCTCTACGTCACCATCTTCAAAGGCGAAAACGGAGTGCCGCGCGATGCCGAAGCCTACGACTTGTGGCTCGGTGAGGGCGTTCCCAAAGAACGCATTTTCGAATTCGGCGCCCAAGATAATTTCTGGCAGATGGGCGACACCGGGCCCTGCGGCCCCTGCAGCGAAATTCACTACGACATGGGCGTGGCCGCTTCGGACCAGAGTCATGCAGATTGCGCGTTTGGCTGCGATTGCGGGCGGTATGTCGAGCTTTGGAATCTTGTGTTCATGCAGTTTGACCGCGATGTGTCGGGAAAACTGACGCCGCTGCCTAAGCCGTCGATTGATACGGGGATGGGGTTGGAGCGGATTGCGGCGGTGCTGCAAGGCGTGATTTCGAATTACGACACGGATTTATTCACGCCGCTGATCAAGCGGGCGGCGGAATTGACCGGAGCTTCACTTACGAAAGAACTCGACAAGGAAGCGCGTACGAAGTCGGCTGCTTCTTTGCGGGTGATTGCTGACCACTCGCGCGCGGCAACGTTTCTGATTTCTGATGGAGTGATTCCGGCGAACGAAGGGCGTGGGTATGTGTTGAGAAAAATTATTAGGCGCGCCATCACGCACGGGCGATTGCTAGGACAGACGAAGCCGTTTCTTCATGAGATGGTGTTTGCCGTTGGCGATTTGATGCAGGATGCGTATCCGGAGTTAAGCGAGTCGGCGGAGCGCGTATCAAAGACAGTTCTGGTGGAGGAGACACGGTTCGCCAACACGCTGAATGTGGGTCTCGAAAAACTTGAAGAGATTTTGACATCGTCCGGCGGTGCACTTGCCGGAGACGATGCTTTTAAGTTGTATGACACTTTCGGAATGCCGCTCGACTTCATGCAGGACGCGGCGCGAGACCAGGGCCTTGGCTTCGACCAGGCGGGATTTGATCGGGCCATGGAGGAGCAAAAGTCGCGGGCGCGCGCTTCGTGGAAGGGCGCGGCCAAACAAACGGCTAATCCTGTTTATCAGCAGCTTCCAAAATCTGAGTTCGAAGGCTATCGCCAGACGCGGTCGAATAACTGCGAAATTCTGGCCATCATCAAAGGCGGCCAAGGCGCGCAGGAACTCAAGGCCGGCGAAAAAGGCGAGATCATTCTCGATCACACGCCTTTCTACGCTGAGGCTGGCGGCCAGGTTGGCGATCGCGGATGGTTCTACTCCGACGATCACAACACCATCGTCGCCGAAGTCACCGGGTGCTACTACCCGGTGCAGGGCGTGCGCGCGCATCAAGTCGTGATGAAGGGCCCACCCTCCGCAAAAAACGCGGAAGGGTGGGGCACCCTCCGTGTGGGCGATAAAGTGGATGCTGTGGTCGACACCGCGATTCGTGAATCGACCATGCGCAATCACACCGCGACGCATCTTCTGCAGGCCGGACTGCGCGAAGTATTGGGCAAGCATGTGAAGCAGGCGGGATCGCTTGTCGCTCCGAATCATCTACGCTTTGATTTTTCGCACTTCACTGGAGTCGCCGAAGAGGAGTTGCAAGATATTGAAGACCTGATCAACAAAGAGGTTTTGCGCAACGAGCGCGTCGAGGTCATCGAGAACGTTCCGATTGACGTAGCTGTTAACGAGTATCACGCCATGGCGCTGTTTGGCGAGAAATATGGCGACCGTGTACGCGTGATCAAGATTGGAGATTTTTCCACCGAACTCTGCGGCGGCACGCATACGGCGCAGACCGGCGAGATCGGGCTGATCAAAATTTTGAAAGAAGGAAGCGTTTCGTCGGGCGTGCGCCGCATCGAGGCGGTAACCGGTGAAGGCTCGCTGCGGCATTTCCGACAGGATCACGAATTGGAAATGGTCGTGTCCGGCTTTGTGGGACCCACCCTTGCGCAAAAACCGCGCAGGGATGGGGCACCCGCTGGTGAAGAGGTGTCAGCGTCTCCGGCCGAAGC
>JBEKXO010000060.1:0-24648 GCA_049511995.1 Terriglobales bacterium | reverse complement strand
TTTCAGCGGAGTTCCCAGCCCCGACCACGCGCGATACAAATTGCCCGTGTTATCGCGAATGTTCTGGTTATAAGTACGGAAAGCCGGACTGCAATTCCTGACATATTTCTCGACGAACCACTTACTATCAAAGATGCAGCTAACATTATTCGTCAAATCGGCGATCACCGCATCCATGCCGAGGCTCTCCAACCACGCAACATGCTTCTTAATAACTGCAGGATCGGCGCTGTCATAGCCGCCCCCCACCGCTTGCATATCCGCCGACTGTAATAGCGGCATCGCCGGAAAGCCTTGAAAGGTCACGGCTTTCGGGCCAAACCAAGCCTCGTACTCCATCACCACCACATGGCTGCTTTCGTCAACAATTAACGGCCCCGCAGCCTCCGAAGACGATGCGCCAGCGAACAAACTAATAAGCAGAACGGCAAGGGCCGTCAAAAGGCGATGAGGCCGCACCTCTCGGCGACGCAATAACAACACACCCTTAGGCATACTTATTCTCCGGCACGATTACGACAGCAAGAGGCAGAAGAGGGACGGCAGCGTACGTTCGCGACGGCGGCAGGAAACTGATCTGCTACGGAGTTAGCTTGAACACGGTGCCATAGCCGTGCCCTCCGTCGTATGTCGTAGTGCCGTAGAGATTTCCTTCTGCGTCAATAGCCAACGCGCTGGGCGTGCAGCCGTCAGATGCCCCGGTGAAACTGTACAACAGTAATTTGGATGTGTACCCTGATGCTGCTGTCAGTTCGTACACGATCCCGCAGTTATTGACGCCTCCAAAATAAGTCGTACCGTAAAGATTCTCGTTTGCATCCATCACTACACCCAAAGGGTACTGTCCATCTGTGCCTCCGGTAAAACTGTGCAGCACACTTTGCTGTCCCGAGGAGGTCACTTTAAAAACCACTCCGCACCCCGCGTCGCAATCCGAGTTTGTATTTCCGCCGTAGACGGCCACCCCATACATATTCCCTTGACCGTCGAGGGCCAATTCCCCCGAGGGACCTTGGCCGTCTGGGCATGCGGGAAACTGTGAACAAAAGCTATAGAGCATCGTCTCGGTTCCACTCAAACTTAATTCGTAAGCCGTGCCAATGTTGTACGCGCCTCCGGCGTGTGTGATGCCGTAAAGATTTCCTCCTCCGTAAATTATATTTTCTGGAAGTGATCCATCACTTGGCGGGCCAGCAAAGTTATGAATTACCGAATTGCCAGCCGAGCTAATCTCGAAGATGGTCCCGGAATCTCCGGTTCCTCCATTCGTTGCGATATAAAGATTACCTCCCAGATCGCGGGTGATTCCGCGCGGTGAATGCACTTGCGTGTTGCCATGAGAATTGAAAAGCACGTCAAACTTTATGTGATGTGGTGCTTGCAGTTCGTAAACCTCGGAGGCATAATCCGCGCCACCGGCAGTGAAGCCGTAGAGATTGTCCGATGGGTCGAGAATCAGGCCTTCCGGGTCCTCTGCGGCGCCGCCGCAGGGAAAGCTATGGAGTTCGGTGAATGTTCCGCTGGTCGCCAATTCAAACGCCGTTCCGGCCACCTTGGGGCGGGAAGCACAAAAATTTCCATCGGTTGTTCCATAAATGTTGTTTTGGGAGTCGATGACCACGCCAAAAGGATTCGCCAATTCAGGAAAGCTGTAGAGTGTTGTCAAGGTTTGGCTGTCGGCATGTTGGCAGGCAATGAGGAGTAGAGCGATCAGCAAATTTAGCGTGAGTTTCGTCGGATTGAATTTCGAAACAAACTGAAACATAGGCAATACTCCTCAAAGCAAGTTTTTTGGATCAGAAAACAGTCGATGGTTCCCAGAGAGGTCGCACACCGGGCCGACAACCGATCGTATCCTGCGCTTCCTGATCGCATTCGTCAATGTGAAGAGATTTGCAGCACCGCGTTTTACGCGGTAATGATAACCCGCGCTGCATTGGGATGTTCCGTGGAATTTACAGATGAAACTTGCAATCGCCAATATAGCCCAGTAGCCCTTTCCATTCCGTTGGACTATAGTTAAGCCCGCCTCACTACTGGCGACCCTGTTGTTTCCTAAAACCCCAGCCTACAAGGAGAATCGTTATGCCCGCTCCCACCCCTGAATTTGCCCTGGCTTATCGCGCCATGATGCTCGATGGCGTTGCCCGGGAACTTGAAATCACCAAGAGAGTCATAGCCGCCATTCCCGAAGGAAAAAGAGACTATCGCCCCGACCCGCACGCCCGCACTGCTTGGGAGCTAGCCTGGCATCTCGCGAACACAGATGTGCAGTTCCTGAACTCAATCGCTGATCTTGAGTTCGCCACCCCCCTGCGATCGGCGCCGGATAAGCCCGAAACGGTCTCAGCTCTGATGGATTGGTATGACAGGAACGTCAAGCTCGGCATCGACCAAGTGCAAGCGCTTTCGGCCGAGGAGTTGCTCACCCCCACCAAGTTCTTCATGTTCAACTTTCCTGCCGTGTTCTATCTCGGCTTCCTGAATAACCACAGCATCCACCATCGCGGCGAGCTGGCGACCTATCTTCGTCCCATGGGATCGAAAGTCCCCGCAATCTACGGAGGCAGTTTCGACGAACCGTTGCAGGCAGCTGCGTAACGATTTAAGCCTGGAACAAAGCCGCCTAACAGGGCGGCTTTGTTCGTTCTACTCCGCACCAAACAGAGCCCAGCCACGCCCTAATGGTGCTGTTACCTCCGTCATCTCGTCCGCAACCTCACTTCCTGTGATGATAGCCACTGACAGCTGGGAGTCCTGCCTTCATGAATATCGACGACTTGCTCCGTATGGCCATGGAGCGCCGTGCTTCCGACTTGCACCTTAAGGTCGGAAACTATCCTCATCTCCGCATCGACGGCGAGTTGGTGCCCCTGACCGATCAGGCCCGCGTCTCTGCCGAAGACATGTTGAACATGGCTTTCAGCATGATGTCGGCGCGCCAAAAACAGAAATTCAAAGAGACCACGGAAATTGATATGGCCTACGGCGTCGCTGGCCTTGGTCGCTTCCGTGTCAACGTATTCCAGCAGCGCGGCAACGTCGGCTTGGTGCTCCGCGTCATTCCCACCAAGATCCGCGCCCTCGACGAACTCTTTCTGCCGAAGGTAGTCGAACAGATCTGCGACATGCCCCGCGGCCTCGTGCTCGTCACCGGCGTCACCGGCTCCGGCAAATCGACCACCCTCGCCGCCATGGTCGACCGCATCAACTCGACCCGCGCCGAGCACATCATCACCATCGAAGACCCCATCGAATTTCTGCACCGCGACAAGAAGGGCTATGTAAACCAGCGCGAGATCGAGGTGGATACTCCCTCGTTCGGCGCCGCCCTACGCGCCTCTCTGCGTCAGGATCCCGACGTGATTCTGGTGGGCGAAATGCGCGATCTCGAAACCATCGGCACCGCGCTTCACGCCGCCGAAACCGGCCACATGGTTTTCTCCACGCTGCACACGCTCGACGCAGTCGAAAGCATCAACCGAATCATCGCCATCTTCCCGCCGCCCGAACAGAAACAGATTCGCCTCCAGCTCGCCGCCGTATTGCGGGCCATTGTCAGCCAGCGCCTGGTGCGCCGTTCCGACGCCGAGGGACGCGTGCCCGCGGTCGAAGTCATGGTCACGACCGCGTACATTCGCGAATGCATCCTCGTCCCCGAAAAGACGCGCGCCATCCGCGACGCCATTTCTTCCGGCACATCGCAATATGGCATGCAAACCTTTGATCAATCGCTCTGGGATTTGTTCCAGGCTGGCCTCGTGAATTACGAGACCGCTCTCGAGAGCGCTTCGAATGCCGATGAATTTAAGCTGCGTATGCAGGGCATCGCATCCACTGCCGACATTTCGCGCCAGTCCATGCAGTCAGCTGGCTTTGGCCGTTAAGGATTCTGGAGGTTTGTCCTGCTGAACAATTGCCGTTCCTGAAGGTGGTTCCTCATTAAAGTTGGGCGCGCTCCGGCGCGCCCTTTTTTTGGGGGCGCAAGGCCTCACAGCGGCTTCGACATTCGCACTAGGTGGACTGGAATCTTCGCGATCTGATCTTCTGGAAACGGCAGTGTCCCGTTCTCGAAATACCCAAATCGCTGGTAGTAGCCCGGCAGTTCTTGGCGCACATTCACAAAAGTCAGATCCATGAACCGGCATCCAGCCAGGCGGCAGTGCTCTTCGGCCGCCGCGATCAGCCGCCCGCCGATTCCCGACCGTTGCCGCTGCGGATCAACGGCCAGTAACCCGAAGTAACCTCGCTCCCCGCGCAACTCGGTATAAACGCAACCCGCCAGCACTTCATCTTCAAACAGCATTAGAAACTTTCCCTTTTGAAGAAGACCCGCAACTTTCTCCGGATCAGTGCGATCGGTAGTGGCGAAAAAGCGCTCCGAGCGAAAGGCATCATTCACCAGGCGTGCAATCGCAAGCGCGTCGGTGGTTTGGGCGACGCGTAACTGTAAAGAGTGAGGCAATGAAGGAATTTTACTTCAGCGGCGAATGCTGCGAAATCGGTGGCTCAGTTTTTAGGAAGGTAGCGTCAGCCGCTTAGGCCGCGCTTAGTTGGGCTTGCGAAACTTACTGTCCGCGAGATACCGCAGCATGATCGCATCGGTTGCGCTCTGAAACTGCTGCTCTTTTTCTGGGACCTGCAAAGGAGCTTCCTGCCGCAGTGTCTGCCGGAACTTCTCTCCCATCTCAGAATCGCTCGTGACTACCTGCATATAAAACCAGAGAAAGTGCCGCATCTGGTCGAGTGCCGACTTCAGCACCTGTATCGATTCCATCTCCGGCGGATCGGCCAGCGCTTCCATCAGCTCTGGATCCGTCGGCGCCTGCATCGCCGCGCAATTCAGTTCGCGCTGGATTACGCGAAGGTCGTCAGTGATGCGCAAAATTCGAAGATGAATGTCTTCCATGCTCTCCCGGTTTTCGCGATCCATATGGCCCTTTCCGTCCCGACGCAGCATTTCCAGATTCATGCTTCCTTAACAAGATCGCATCTCATAGCGAGACGACAAAGATTCCCCGTGTGCATGAGCTTCGGTAATTGAAGTTACTTTGGGTTAAAAGCCACGCGGGGCGGTCGGTTTCAACGGAGGCTTAAGCTCGCCTTGCGCGTCGCCTTCCGCGTCAGGTTCAGCCCGGCCTCGCGGATTTCAGGCACCTCAATCACGCGCCCGCCCTGCGCGGGCGATTCTACAGCGTCAATCAGAGCAAGAATCAGTTCATCAAGAGTAACCAGCCCCAGCCGCAAAGCCGCACCCCGCGCGAACGGTAACCACTCGCACACTTTATAAAACGGCATCAGCAAATAGGGCCAGCGCCGTCCCGGCCCCACCACATACCACGGTCGAAGAATGCTGCAGTTGAGCCGCCGTTCCTCAATCATCTTTTCGCACTGCGCCCGCACCGCGATGTAGTTCTTCATGATCCCCAGCGGCGCCGGATGTGCGACGCTTAAATAGACAAAATGTTGCACCCCAAGTTCCCCACAAGCGGAGACCGCCTCGCGCACGGAAATCAGATCAACGGCGCGAAACTCAGCCGCCTTCGCGCGCGAAGGATGAGCGACTCCAACCAGATGAATAAACGTGTCGGCTGGCCGAATCAGTTGCCGATAGCTGTTCGCGTCCAGCGGATTTCCCGACACTACCTCGCACTCTGCCGGCAGCTGCGCCTTCGACCCCGGACGCACCAGAACCCGGACCCGATGTCCCCGCTCCAAAAGAATCGGCAATAGCGCGCTACCGATATATCCCGTTCCGCCGGCAATAAACACGCGCCGGAAATCGGTAGACTTGGGCAATGATTTGACTTTGAGCAAAAGCCGGATATCGGAAATGGATGCAGCCACGACGAAGTACGCTCCTACTGGCCGTTTCGGATGTTTTGCCGCCCTACAACCCGTGAAGAAGTTTAATCTAACCGAGCGCCGCAGTGTGATACAAACATTTCATCATCACGCACCGCAATTTCACCGGTACAAAACCGGCCCTCGCGAACTAGTCTTGTGGAACTGACGCGATGCAGACCGACACCAGGCAAACTGACGTGCCGCAACCCGGCATGACGCGGGCAACGACGGGCAAGTTCGGTTTGGTCCGCGCCATCGGTCGTTGGAGCCTGTCTGCGCTCGCCGTCAACTCCATCATCGGCAGCGGCATCTTCGGATTGCCTGCCGTCGTCGCCGCCCTCCTCGGCAAGCGCAGCGTGCTCGCCGTCTTCATTGCCGGCGCCGCCATGGCCGTGATCATGGCCTGCTTCGCCGAGGTTGCCTCGCAATTCTCCGACGCCGGCGGTCCCTATCTTTATGCTCGCACCGCTTTCGGCCGCTTCATCGGAATCCTGGTCGGCTGGATGTTCTACCTTTCGCAGACTGCCGCCCCGGCGGCGAATGCCAATTTATTTGTGATTTATCTTGCTGAATTCTGGCCAGCCGCCAAAGAACCATATCCCCGCTTCGCGATTCTCACCCTGTTAATCGGACTACTCGCGCTCATCAACACTCTCGGTGCGCGCCAGGGAACCGCCGTCAGCAACATCTTTACCGTCGCAAAAATTCTTCCCTTGCTGATGGTCATCTTAGCCGGAGCCGCCGTAACCATCATTCATCCCGCGATCTTTACTTCGGCCACAGGCGCCGCGCCATTCCCCGCCAGCGCATGGATGAAAGCGATGGTGCTCCTCATCTTCGCCTACGGTGGATTTGAATCGGCGCTCGCTCCCATGAGCGAAGCCAAGAATCCCGCACGCGATGCCGCCTTCGCCTTAGCGGTGGCGCTCATAGCCTGCGTCGCAATTTACGCGCTCGTGCAATGGGTAGTGGTCGGAGTCCTCGGCCCCGCCGCCGCCACCGACCGTCCCCTCGCCGAAGTCGCGCGCGCCACCATGGGCAATCGCGGAGCGAAATTGGTAGCCATCGGTGCGCTGATTTCCGTCTACGGTTATCTAAGCGCCAAGCTACTGGGCATGCCGCGTGTCACCTTCGCCCTTGCTCAACGCGCCGATCTTCCGAAAGTCTTTGCTGCAGTCAGCCGCAGATTCCATACCCCCTGGTTCTCGATCCTATTCTTTGCAGCGGCAGTCTGGGGCCTGGCCATCGCCGGAAGTTTTGCCTGGAATGTGACCCTGTCCGTAGTAGCCCGTCTCTTCTACTATGCGGTAGTCTGCGCGGCGCTGATCGCTCTCCGCCGAAAACAGCCCCTGGCCGCCGGTTTCAAGCTGCCCGGAGGGCCTGTGCTCTCCATTCTCGGAGTATCCATTGCCGCAGGAGTCTTCATCGCCGCCATCCTCACAAAACAAACCGAGTGGAGCAAATCGCTAATCCTGGCCGCAACCGTAGGTGCGGCCACGCTCAATTGGTTATGGGCGCGATACGTCCCGCCCAAGCCGATGCGCGATCGATAGAACCGCTTCTTTCTCGAGTGCATCGACAGGCTCCTTCAGAAATATGAATGCAAAATCAAATGCAAGAATATAAAAATGCCCATTCAATCCTCATCTCTGACGTATCAAAGCGGAGGCAAGCCTATCCGCCTCGATGCCTACCTGCCCGAGTCGACCACCGCCCGCCTTCCAGCCGTAATCGCGCTCCATGGCGCTGGAGGCGGCATCTCCGGCATGGAGCGCTATGCCGCCCTGCTCGCGGCCCAAGGCTTCGCTGTCTATGTCCTTCATTATTTTGATCGCACGGGCACCGAATCCGCCGATAAGCCCACCATCATGCGCAACTTTCCCTTGTGGATGAAAACCCTATGGGACGCGATCAGTTTTGTCGAAACGCAACCTCAGGTTGACGCCGCGCGCATCGCTCTTCTTGGATTGTCCCTCGGAGCCTATCTCTCGCTCGCCACTTCCGCCATCGACCCACGCATAAAAGCCGTGGTTGAATTCTACGGTGGCATGCCGAAAGAAATGAATCTCTTCATGCGTCGCCTTTGCCCCGTTCTGATTCTGCACGGCGAACAAGACTCCACCATCCCCGTTGAGGAAGCGTACAACCTGAAAAAATTGCTGGAGAAAAAAGGAATTTCCTACGAAATCAAAATCTATCCCGGAGGCGGCCACGGCTTTGACGATCAAACAATCTGGCAAGATGCTGGAGAAAGAAGCCTGCAATTTCTCCAAAAATACTTAGCGGAACCGAAATTAGTTTAGCAACGCCGAGTTCGCAATTCGCTAGACTCTCGACAGCCGGAACGGAGCGCTAAGCAGCCGTGCCGGCAGCATCACAATCGCCCAAACCAGGGCGAGCGCCCCGTGGACCGCAATCCCCACCAGCCGAAAAGGCAACAGCATTAGCCAAACGAAGGGGTATAGCACCAATGCCAGTAGCGCCACCGGCCAACAAAGCAAGAAAAGAAAACACCAAAGCAGCAAGGCAATCATTGCCAGACTCCTCCTGAATATAAATACGCAAACCAAGAAAGAAAGTTCCGATCTACCCAGAGGCAAAGCATTCTCCGGCGACCATGAAGACTAGGAAATTCCAAGCTCTGAAATCACACCTCTGACCTCAAAACCTCTGACCCCCGACTTCACCTACATCGTTTTCAACGCAGGACTAACCCGCAGCTTTGCCTCCGTAGCATTCTGCACGTCCTCGACCGTCAGCCCAGGAGCAATTTCCTCCAGCACCAATCCCTCCGGCGTCACGCGCATATACGCCATCTCCGTGACGATCGTATCGACCACCTTAACCCCCGTCAGCGGCAGCGTGCATTTCTTCAAAATCTTAGACTGCCCATCCTTGGTCGCATGCTCCATGGCAATAATCACCCGTCGCGCCCCCGCCACCAGGTCCATAGCGCCGCCCATCCCCTTCACCATTTTCCCCGGGATCATCCAATTCGCAAGGTTGCCTTGTTCATCGACCTCCATCGCTCCCAGCACGCTGAGGTCAACATGCCCGCCGCGAATCATCGCAAAAGAATCGGCGCTGGAAAAATACGCCGTGCCCGCCATTTCGCTGACCGTCTCTTTGCCCGCATTGATCAAGTCCGCGTCTTCCGCGCCTTCCACGGGATACGGCCCAATCCCCAGCATCCCGTTCTCCGACTGCAGAATCACATCCATCCCTGCCGGAACATAGTTCGCAATCAGCGTAGGCAATCCAATGCCCAGGTTGACATAAAATCCATCACGCAACTCGCGAGCGATGCGCCTAACGATGCGCTCGCGTTTGTCGAGGTCTTTGGAAGGTTTTGCGTCTGTTGGCATAAGGTTTTGCGTCGTTGGTCGCTAGTCGTTGGTTGACGACAAACATAGAGCGTTCCCGCGACAAGCTGCGAACGACGAACGACTAACGACCATCGACTACGCTCTCCTCACCGTCCGCTTTTCGATCCGCTTCTCAAACAATTCGCCCTGAAAAATCCGTTTCACAAACACACTGGGCGTATGCACCATGTCCGGATCCAACTCCCCCGGATCGACCAGATGTTCAACCTCAGCAATCGTGACCTTCGCCGCCGTCGCCATCATGGGATTAAAATTGCGCGCCGTCTTCCGATAAATGAGGTTACCCCACTTGTCGCCCTTCCAGGCCTTGATGAAGGCGAAGTCAGCCTTCAGCGCGTGTTCGATAATGTAAGTCCGCCCGTCAAACTCGCGCGCCTCTTTGCCCTCAGCTACCATTGTCCCTACTCCAGTGGGTGTAAAGAATGCCGGAATACCCGCGCCACCGGCGCGAATGCGCTCCGAAAACGTGCCCTGGGGAACCAGGTCGAGCTCTACCGTTCCGTCCAGCACCATTTTTTCGAGCAGCTTATTTTCGCCCACGTAAGTTCCAATGTGTTTGCGAATCTGCCCATTCGCCAGCAACAGACCGATGCCAAATCCATCGATCCCTGCATTATTACTGATGGTCGTGAGATTCTTGACGCCCTTCCTGGACAGCGCGCGAATCAGATTTTCCGGATTCCCGCACAGACCAAATCCGCCCACCATAATGCTGGCCCCGTCAAACACATCCTGAATTGCCTCGTCCGCATTCGCAACGACCTTGTGCATAACAGAAGGATTCTATAGGGAGAATTGATAATTTGGTATTTATGGCAACTTAGCAATTTTAAAAGCAAGATTGCCAGAAGTACTCGGTTCTTAAAATTACAAAATCAGAAGATCGCAAAATTACTAATTCTTCTCCGTGTCTCCGTGCGTCCGTGGTGAATGTTTTCTCAACTGATGCGCGCGCTCAAATTCGTCCGCCAGTTGCTTCGAGTCCAGGTTTTCTCGAATGTGCGCCAGCCTTTGCTCCATCTTATGCAACGCGTCGCTAAGATTCTTGCGATTGGTAATGGCAATGTCGCGCCACATCGAATAAGGACTGCCCGAAATCCGCGTCATCTCGCGCAGAGCCCGTCCCCCAATGTCGAGAACCGGTGCGTCAGGCCCGAATTCGTCCACCAAGGCGGCCGCCAGCGCCGTCGAGATCATCTGCGGCAGATGGCTGATCCACGCGCAGAAGCGATCATGCTCGACCGCATCGACCACCGCAACCTTCGCGCCCATCCTCTCCGCGCAGTGAACAAATTCGCCGCACGCTCCAGCGTGAACATTCTGTCCCGGCAGCGGCGTAAACAGCCAGGCCGCGCCTTCGAAAAGATCGGCGTCGGCAAACTCCACCCCCGCGTGCTCTTTTCCCGCCATCGGATGTCCGGCAAGAAATCGTTCCCCGGCGTTTCGCCCAAATGATTCCGCGGCGCGCTCGACCACTTCTTTCTTGGTGCTGCCCACGTCGGTAACCAGCGTTTTCGGCGGAAGAGCCGGCCCCAGCCGGTCAATCAAATCGAGAATAGGAAGCACCGGTGTCGCCAGCACCACCAGATCGCTGCCGCGCACCGCGTCCGCCGGATGAGTACTGCCCCACTCAATGGCGCCGCACTCAATCGCCCGCTCCAGCACCGGAGCGCGGTCGCACCCAACAATTCGCCCAGCCAAGTGCCGCTTCTTCAGCGCGAGGCCAAGCGAGCCTCCAATCAAGCCGGTTCCGATGATGGTGACTTGCCTGAAGGCCATGGGAGATTATTTGTCATCCCGAGCAGAGCGAGGGATCTGCAGCTAGCCGCAGAAGGGAGAACTCTTCACCCTGCGCAACGACATTCGGAATCCTACGCGATCTCGCGCCCCACCGCCGGCGCGATCATGCGAAGCTGATCCATCAGCTTCGAAAATTGTTCCGGATAGAGCGACTGCGCGCCATCCGAAAGCGCTTTGTCCGGCTGATGATGCACCTCGATCAGCATGGCATCCGCGCCCGCCGCAGCCGACGCTAGCGCCATCGGCGCGACCTTATCGCGCCTCCCCGTGCCGTGAGACGGATCGGCCGTCATCGGCAGGTGCGAGAGTTTGTGAACAATCGGAATCGCAGAAATATCCATGGTGTTGCGAGTATAAGTTTCAAACGTGCGTATGCCGCGCTCGCACAGAATCAGTTCATAGTTGCCGCCGGCCAGCAAATATTCAGCCGAACAGAGTAGCTCTTCAATCGTGGCCGCAATCCCACGCTTCAACAGCACCGGTTTGCGCACCTTCCCCAGTTCGCGCAGCAGGTTAAAGTTCTGCATATTGCGCGCGCCCACCTGAAAAATATCGACGTAAGGCAGCATCACCTCGATCTGCGAAATCTCCATCACTTCGCTGATCACCAGCAATCTGAATTGGTCGCCCGCCTCCCGCAACAATTTCAGCGCTTCCAGCCCCATTCCCTGAAATGAATAAGGGGAAGACCGCGGTTTGAATGCGCCCCCGCGCAGCACCCGCGCTCCCGCTTGCGCGATCAGTCCCGCAACAGTAAACAACTGCTCGCGAGATTCCACCGAACAAGGCCCAGCCATCACCACAATTTTCTTGCCGCCAATCTCAATCCCGTTTGAAAATTTGACGATCGTTCCCTCGGGACGGAAATTCCGCCCTGCCAACTTATACGGCGAAGTGATGCGATGAACTTCCTGCACTCCCGGCATCATCTCGACTTCGCGCGTGTCGAAATCATGCGGAACGCCCACCCCTCCAAGCACGGTCTGCCGCGCCCCGGTCGAGCGGTGCACTTCAAAGCCAAAGTGGACCAGTTGATCGATCACCCGCTGGATCTGATCTTCACTGGCGGCGTCTTGCATTGCGACAATCATGAGTTAGCTCGTCTGGCTTACCGCGTTAATCATTCAACTGTGAATCGAGGTCCGTACTTCCAGAACTGATCTCGGAGTCGGGAACGATCTCATGCTTCTGAATACTTCGCATCACATCCATAATCCGCTCATAGATCTGCCCCAGATCGCGCTCTCCCAAAGGACCCGTATTCGAGCGCTGCACATTGGCAATCACCTCGCGCTCGCGTTCCGGTTCGTAAATCGGCAGGCTGGTATTGCGTTTCAATCGTCCAATTTCGACCGCGGCAGCCGCGCGCTCATTCAGCAGCGCCGCCAGTTGGCGATCCAGTTCGTCGATTTTCTTGCGCCAATCCGAAATGTCCATAGATGCTTTCAGCCGTCAGCCAACTGGAGAAATTTACTCTTAACCTTTTGTCATCAAGCCAAACTTAACCATTTGTCATCCCGAACGCAGTGAGGGATCTGCAGTAGCTAGCTAGGAGCTAAGAGCCAACACCCAGCAACTGCCCTACGAATTCTGCCACAGACGCGGCTTCCCGTCCCGGATTTTGTTCGATGATATGGACAATCGCGCTGCCGACGACCGCCGCCTCCGCGAACTTGCCGACCGCTGCGAACTGCGCCGGCGTGGAGATTCCGAAGCCGACCGCGACCGGAAGCTTGCTAAAACGGCGGATGCGCTTGACCAGCGATTGCGCGTCTCCGGCCATTTGCTGGCGCTCGCCGGTGACCCCGGTGCGCGAGATTGCATAGATGAATCCCGTCGAAACCTGCGCGATCAACCTCAAACGCTGATCGGTAGAAGTAGGCGCAGCCAGAAAAATCGTAGCCAGATCATTCTTGCGAGCCTCGCGCAAATATTCAGCCGATTCTTCGACAGGAAGATCGGTGATCAGCGTGCCATCAACTCCCGCCAGTCGCGCCACCTGGCAGAACTTCGCCAGCCCCATGCGCAAAATAGGATTGAGGTAAGAAAAAATCACCAATCCCACCGATTGCGAGTGCTCGCGAATCTCAGAAGCAAGCGTGAGCACGTTTTGCAGCGACGTCCCATGCTTAAGCGCCCGTTCGCTGGCGCGCTGAATCACCGGCCCATCGGCAAGCGGATCGCTAAAAGGCACGCCCAACTCAATCACGCTCGCACCGGCGTCAATAGCCGCCAGAATGACCTCGAGCGTAGTCGGAAGGTCCGGGTCACCGCAGGTTACATAAGCGATGAGCGATGGCGTGTTTTCAAAGTGAAAAGGCATAAGGCTCACTAGAAATATCTCACAAAAGCCAGAAGCAACATGCGACGGCAACGTTCTTTGCGGTCGTTATGCTTGACGTAACGGGTAATTCTCGGTAATGTCGGGGCAGGTGATTCTCAGCTACCGAGACAAAAGGACTCGACACTTCGCTGCCGGGAAACGGGTCAAGATTTTTTCGGCTTTCGAACGATCGGCGCGATTGAAGCTCGATCGTCTGGAGGCTGCAACCTCGCTTCGCGATCTGGCTGCGCTCCCCGGCAACCGTTTCGAAGCCTTGGCGGGAGATCGCAAGGGCGAGTACAGCATTCGTATTAACGATAAGTGGCGGGTCTGCTTTGCATGGGCGGACGGGGCGGTTGGGCCCTCCAACGTAGAAATCGTCGATTATCACTAAGGAGCACCGCTATGGCATTGACCGCTATCCACCCCGGCGAACACCTGGCCGAAGAGCTCGAAACGCTTAATATGAGTGCGGCTGAGTTGGCACGCCAGATCAATGTTCCGACCAATCGGGTCACGCAAATTTTGAACGGAACACGGGCCATCACGGGCGACACTGCCCTGCGCCTCGCTCATTTTTTCGGCACGAGCCCGGAATTTTGGCTGAATCTCCAGAGCCTCTACGACCTGCGGCTCGCCCAGAAGAAGGTGGGGAAATCGATCAAGGCTCTTCCCAGACTCGAACGACGCGAGCCTGTTCGCGCGTAAAGAAAATCCCCGCCCTCGCGGAGATTGGACGGGACACCCGGCTAGGGCTTTTCCTGACTATCCAACCAGACTTCTGTGCCTGTAGGAACTTCCTCTTTGGTGATGCCGTGCGGCAAGCCAATCGTCAGACGAACACCGACGACGGGGCCGTGTGCTCGTTCTATGCTGTCAACATAGGTATTCAGAATTTCTCCGCCCAGTCTTCTAAGTTGAATCTTGTCTTTCTGACGGAGCCGTAAATCAGACGTCCACATGGCCAGCAGGATCCAACAGCCTCGCCCTTGAATCTCGAGACTATCATCGACGGTTGTCAAGAGCTTCACCGACTATGCTCCATTCAGCGACGACATTCATCAATCCAACTTCAGATTCTCCCGCATAATCCCAATATCCTTATCCCCGCGCCCGGAAATATTAACAATCACAACTTCCGACTTTTTCATCTTCGGAGCCCGCTTGATAACTTCAGCGACAGCATGAGCAGACTCCAAAGCTGGAATAATCCCCTCGGTCCGAGCCAGCAGCGTGGTCGCCTCCAACGCCTCAGCGTCAGACGCTGGAACATACTCCGCCCGTCCCGTATCTTTCAGCATGGCGTGTTCCGGCCCAATCGACGGATAGTCCAGCCCCGCCGACACCGAATGCGTAAGCGCAATCTGCCCGGCCGCATCCTGCAGCACATAGGAATAAGTTCCCTGCAAAACGCCAGGTGACCCGCCGCGAAACCGCGCCGCGTGCTCGCCAAGCGACAGTCCGCGCCCGCCAGCCTCAACTCCAATCAACTTAACTTTCTTATCCTTGAGAAAGTCATAGAAGATCCCAATAGAATTCGATCCCCCGCCAACGCAGGCAATAATCGCCGTTGGAAGCTTGCCTTCCGCTTTGCGAATCTGCGCGCGAGCCTCGCGCCCAATCACTCGATGAAAATCGCGCACCATCGTCGGATAAGGATGCGCCCCCAGCACGCTGCCGAGCAGATAGTGCGTAGTGCGCACATTCGTCACCCAGTCGCGCATCGCCTCATTGATGGCGTCTTTCAGCGTGCATGATCCCGACGACACGCCGCGCACTTCCGCGCCCAGCAACCGCATGCGGAAGACGTTAAGCTCCTGCCGCCGCATGTCCTCCGTGCCCATATAAACCACGCACTCGAAGCCCAGCAGCGCGCAAACCGTAGCCGTAGCAACGCCGTGCTGCCCCGCGCCCGTCTCCGCGATCACGCGGTGTTTTCCCATCCGCTCAACCAGCAGCGCCTGCCCCAAACAGTTATTAATTTTGTGCGCGCCGGTGTGAAGCAGGTCTTCGCGCTTGAGATAAATCTTCGCCCCGCCCAGTTTCGCCGTCAGCCGCCGCGCAAAAAAAAGCGGCGTTGGCCGCCCCGCATACGTCGTCAGCAAAAGATCAAGCCGTTGCTGAAATTTTCGATCGCGCTTGGCCTTCTCGTATTCCCGCTCCAGTTCCTCGAGCGCTGCCATCAGCGTCTCCGGAACATAGCGTCCGCCATATGCCCCAAAACGCCCGACTGCAGCGCCATTCCGCGCATGCTTGCCAGCAGAATTATCTGTAAGTGGTTTCCCGGTGGAAGCGGTCGCCATCAACTCGCCTCTTCCATCGCCCGCACAGCCTGCACAAAAGCGCGGACCTTGCGATGATCTTTTTTCCCGGGTTCGCTCTCCACGCCCGTAGAAACGTCCACGCCCCACGGATGCAGCAAGTGAATCGCCTCCTGCACATTACCCGGCTTCAATCCGCCGGCGACAATCAGTTTGCTGATGCTGTTGATGATTCCCGCCCACGGCTGCACCCGTTCCCAATCAAACGGCTCGCCCGTCCCTCCCCGTTTTTCCGCCGTAGAAGAATCGAGCAACACTCCCGAAACCACGCCGGGCCGAAAACCGTGCGTCTCAAGAAACAGATCGCCATTCTTGGCCACGTGAATTTTGTGCACGCGCTTTCCTTTGTAAGCTTCGTCCGGTTCGACCAACCCCGCCGCCACCGGATCCCATCCCACCGTCTTCTCCGCCGGAGCGTCGAAAATCTTCGCCGGCCACGCGCGAAAAATCCTCGGTCGCGCGGATCCGTTCGCCATGCCCTGAAAAAGTTCGCGGCTGAATTCCGTGCTCTCATCCCCATGCAATTGCACCGCAGTCAGCCCCAACTGTTTGGCCGCACCGCGCACGTGCTCGACTGTCTGGTTGACGAACACCCCGACTTTTTCCATGGATTCCGGCAACCTGGCAATGATCGCCCGCGCAGCCTCCACCGTAACATGGCGAGAACTCTTAGGCGCGAACACAAACCCCACAGCATTTGCACCCGCGTCCGCAGCTGCGAGCGCGTCGTCAAGGTTCGTGATTCCGCAGATCTTGATCCAGGTCATACGAGCAGCTGTCAGCTCTCAGTTCAGTAAAATCAACTCAGTAAAATCAACTACCCGCTCACCACCACTCTTGCTTCTTCCATCAATTTTGCCAGCGCCTCGCCCGGACGTTCCGCTTTCATCAACGATTCGCCGATCAGAAACGCCTCATATCCCGCCGATCGCAAACGAGCCAGATCAGCGCCCGATTGGATGCCGCTTTCCGCGACACGGACGCACTTGGCGGGTATTTTTTCCCCGAGCCGCAAAGCCGTGTCGATATTCACTTCAAAAGTTCGCAAATTTCTGCTGTTGATGCCGATCAGGTCACAGCCCGCGTCCAGCGCCCGCTCCAACTCGACCTCGTCATGCGCCTCGCACAACACGTCGAGCCCGCGTAATCGCGCGCTCACGGCCAATGCAACCAGTTCTTTCTGCCCGAGCGCGGCAACAATCAGTAGAATCGCATCCGCGCAGTTCGCCCGCGCTTCGATAATCTGCACTTCGTCGACAATGAAATCTTTGCGCAAGCAGGGAAGAGAAGTGCTCGCCGAAGCCGCCCGCAGGTTATCCAGTGAGCCCTGAAAAAACTCTTCATCGGTCAACACCGACATCGCCGCCGCGCCCGCAGCCTCTAATTCGCGAGCCAATTCGGCCGGCCTGAAATCAGCGCGAATCAATCCCTTCGATGGCGAAGCCTTTTTCAACTCCGCGATAATTGCAATTCCGCCCTGACCGACGCGTCGCAACTGCTTCCGAAATCCTCGCGGAGTGTGCCCCGCCGCCGTCTTCTCCAATGACTCTCGGTCGAAGCCGCGCCCGTTCCCAGCCTTACGCTGAGAGATTCGCCGGCGCGTGGCCGCCACAATCGACTCCAACGACGCAGTCATAACGGTGGGTCAATTATACGGAAGGTCCACAGTTCAGGCAGTCTTCTGGCGCACAACTCTGACTCGCCCTCGATCCTCTACCTAAGAGTTTTGATCGCCCGATGATCCGATCACCCGATTCCGATCAAGCTTTGTGACCTTCATCATTGACCCGGCTTCCGGCAAGGTGCTATAAACGAGTGCTTCGTGCCCAAGTGTGTGGCCACCGGTCGGTCTGCATATCGACGGCACAGGTTTTCCGACGCGGCCAAATCGGCAACCCTCTTTTTTATTATGCCTGGCGGTGGAAGCGTGTTCGGAACTCCGGTGGCAGCCCCCGCGGCGGATCAATTCCTCCAACGGATGGCCAACCCGCCAGCAATCACACGTCGTGACCCCAGAAGGATCTGTAGGAGGATCTAACATGCGCACCAGCAATGTTAATTTTGCGTCCGAAGCACTTCGGTTCGTGAAGCAACGTCTCGCCAGAATCATCGCAATCGTTTCCACTCTGCTGCTTCTGACCGTCGGCTCCGCGCTGGCGCAACCGGCCTCCGACGAAGCGGGCGGCGAGGCGGCCCTCAAACTTCCCGATCTCTCCACCGTCTCTTTCCTCGGCGTCGATGGCCATCGCCTCCTCATGATCGGCCTGCTCTTCTGCGTCTTCGGCCTCGCCTTCGGCATGGTCATCTTCATGCGCCTGAAAAACCTGCCCGTCCACCGCTCCATGCGCGAGATCTCCGAACTCATCTACGAAACCTGCAAGACTTACCTGATCACGCAGGGCAAGTTCCTCATGCTGTTGTGGGTCTTCATCGCCATCATTATCGCCGTTTACTTCGGCGTGCTGCGCCACTTCGAATTGCCGCGCGTCCTCATCATCCTCGCCTTCAGCCTCGTCGGAATCGCCGGCAGCTACGGCGTCGCCTGGTTCGGCATTCGCGTCAACACCTTCGCCAACTCGCGCACCGCCTTCGCCGCCTTGCCCGGCAAGCCGTATCCGGTCTATCAAATCCCGCTCGAAGCCGGAATGTCGATCGGCATGATGCTCATCTCCGTCGAGCTGCTCATCATGCTCTTCATCCTCCTCTTCGTTCCCGGCGACTACGCTGGCCCCTGCTTCATCGGATTCGCCATCGGCGAATCTCTTGGCGCCGCCGCCCTCCGCATCGCCGGCGGCATCTTCACCAAGATCGCCGACATCGGCTCCGATCTGATGAAGATCGTTTTCAAAATCAAAGAGGACGATGCCCGCAACCCCGGAGTCATCGCCGATTGCACCGGCGACAATGCCGGCGACTCCGTCGGCCCCTCCGCCGACGGCTTCGAAACCTACGGCGTCACCGGTGTGGCTCTGATCGCCTTCATCTTGTTGGGCGTCAAAGATCCATCGATTCAGGTCCAGCTTCTTGTCTGGATTTTCGTCATGCGCATCATGATGCTGGTCTCGAGCGCGCTCGCTTACTTCATCAATGGAGCGATCGCCAGAGGCCGCTACGCCCACGCCGACAAGATGAATTTTGAAACGCCGCTGACCTCGCTGGTCTGGCTAACATCGATCGTCTCTATCATCGCCACCTACATCGTCTCCTACTTCATCATCCCCAGCCTCGGTACTCCGGGCGATACAACGCAGTGGTGGAAGTTAGCTTCCATCATCTCCTGCGGAACCCTCGCCGGAGCGCTGATTCCCGAGCTAGTCAAAGCCTTCACCTCGGTGGAATCCCGCCACGTCAACGAAGTGGTCACCTCATCCAAAGAAGGCGGGGCGTCGCTAGGAATTCTCTCCGGCCTGGTCGCAGGGAACTTCTCCGCCTACTGGCTCGGGCTGGTGATGGTCGCTCTCATGGCCGTCGCTTACTACTTCAGCGGAATGGGTTTGGCCGTTGCCGCCACTATGATCGCCGCTCCAGTTTTCGCCTTCGGCCTCGTTGCCTTCGGCTTCCTGGGCATGGGTCCAGTGACCATCGCAGTCGACTCCTACGGCCCCGTCACCGACAATGCTCAATCCGTCTATGAGCTCTCGCTCATCGAGCAGGTGCCCAACATTCAGGGAGAACTCAAGAAAGACTTCAACATCGACGTAAATTTTGAGCATGCCAAAGATCTGCTCGAAGAAAACGACGGCGCCGGCAACACCTTCAAAGCCACAGCCAAGCCCGTGCTGATCGGAACCGCGGTAGTAGGCGCAACCACGATGATCTTCTCCATCATCATGGCCCTGACCGCTGGCCTGAACGAACGTGGAAAAGCTCTCGTTGCTCCACGCCCCGTTCTTCCTGGGTCTGATCACCGGAGGTGCCATGATCTACTGGTTCACTGGCGCATCCATGCAAGCCGTAACCACCGGAGCCTATCGCGCCGTGGAGTTCATCAAGGCCAACATCAAACTTGAGAATTCCGAGAAGGCTTCCGTCGCCGACAGCAAAAAAGTAGTCGAGATCTGCACCAAGTACGCGCAAAAAGGAATGTTCAACATCTTCCTCGCCGTCTTCTTCGGTACACTGGCTTTCGCCTTCGTCGAGCCCTTCTTCTTTATCGGCTACCTGATCTCGATTGCGATCTTCGGCCTCTACCAGGCCATCTTCATGGCCAACGCCGGAGCCGCCTGGGATAACGCCAAGAAGATCGTCGAAACCAAACTGAAGCAGAAAGGCACGCCGCTGCATGACGCCACGGTGATCGGCGATACGGTGGGAGATCCCTTCAAAGACACGTCCTCAGTGGCGATGAATCCAGTCATCAAATTCACCACCCTCTTCGGATTGCTAGCCGTAGAACTAGCCGTCTCCCTTACCCGCGACCAAGGCACCGGCCTAACCCATGGCCTGGCAATAGCTTTCTTCGCAGTTTCAGTCTTCTTCGTCTACCGTTCCTTCTACGGCATGCGAATCAGTTCGGAATAAGTTGCTCGCGCGGGAACAGTAGTGTGGGGACGGGCGTCTCGCCCGTCCAGCGGCTCGGAAGAGCCGCAAATCTCAGAAGCAAGAAAAGCCATCCAGTTGATCGTCCATCATCAAGCGGTTACGATGGGCAAGATGAAGAAAATAATCCAAGTTCACATTTTCAAGGGCGAGAGCCATTTCGTCGCTGAGTGCCTCGACTTGCCCGTCGTTACCCAGGGAAAAACGCTGGATGAACTGGCGCAGAATCTGAGGGAAGCGATTGCTCTCCAGTTGGAGGGTGAAAACCCGGCCGACTTTGGCCTCGCCGACAATCCTTCCATCTTGGCCAGCTTTGAACTTGAGCCGCTGGGAGTGTGGAGATGACTACTCTCCGAACATGAAATGTTGGGCGGCGTGCTTAGGTGGTTGCAGCGATAAAATATCGCGCGAACACTTGGTCTCCGCTTCCCTATTTTCCGAAGGAAATGTTCGAGTCCAGGGATTCGACTGGTGCAAGGGGAAAACAGTTGAAGTCGGCATTGCTGGACTCACGGCAAGATTCTTTGCGTAAAGCACAACAATGATCTTTCTCCTACTGACAGCGCCGGAGCGCGGGCGTTTGCCACACTTCGGGAGATCAGACGACTTGCGAACGTGCGCGAGAAGCTAAAGCCCGGCTACCGGAACGTTAAGAGGCATCGAATTGATGATATAGGCCTTGAGCGCTGGTTTCTAAAGACGCTCATTAACCTTTGTTGTGACAGGGAATACCCGATTGGCCGGGGTTCGCAAATCGTTGGCCGGCCCACGGATGATCTGGTCCGAATCGCATATAGTCTGGATTCGTTTAAGGAGCGGGCAGGTCTCTATTTTGTAGTCAGGGTGGGAATGAAAATTGAATCTACCGATACCGTTATCTTCGCACCCCTAATCCAGAAAAATGGGCCCCGCATCGAAGGCGGATTGTTCATGTTTCGAGGTCAGAGCTTTCTTTTGTTCCTTGAGCCGGAAGGTCCTCCGCAGCCACTTCATGGCCTAATGCTAAATGGTGAAGATCTTGGGCAGGCTCAGTTGAATTTCCATAACGTGCAAATCAATGTTAATGAGGGCAAGTATCTCTCGCAGATACTAGATATTGATTGGTAGCGTCTCCGCGTACCCCACTTGTCACGCTCTTTGCGATGAGCGGGATTCCACTGCGGTGTCATGCCGCCCTGTTCCCACAGAGAATGGCGTTACCCTCTTGCGGCGGTGTTGGGATGCTCGCCACAGATCATACTGTGCCTGCATGCCGATCCATAGTTCGGGGCTGGTGCCGAGGGCGTCCGCCAGCTTCAGCGCCATGTTTGCCGAAATTCCCGCGCTGCCATTCAAGATGCGCGACAGGGCGACACGCGTCACGCCGAGGTGCTTGGCGGTGTCAGTAACCGACCTTGTCCCCAAATACTCTCGTAGAACTTTTCCCGGATGGGGCGGATTGTGCATACGCATAAAGACCTCTCAGTGGTAATCGCGATAATCCACCAGCACGGCATCTTCCCCTTCGAAGCTGAACGTCAGCCGCCAATTGCCGCTGACATCCACCGACCAGTGGTCTTGCAGATCGCCGCGCAGGGGATGCAGCCTCCAGCCGGGCGCGTTCATGTCCTTCGGGGATTTGGCATTGTCCAGCGCGGCCAGCTGCAGTTTCAACTTGTCCGCATGATGGGGCTGGATTTTCGCTTTCGATCCCGTTTTGAAGAACCGCTCGACACCCTTGTGCCGGAAGCTTTTGATCATTGTGTATAGCGTATATTTATACTATACAGGCTGTCAACCTCTGATTTTTCAACCGCTCAGGCTGCGTGGCACATTCTTCGAGTGCTTTTCGCGAATGGTGGTAGCAGAGTGTTCACACCATGGGATTCGCGCCTTCACACAGCCAAGCGGCTGCTACGCAGGAATGTGGGGCGGGCGAGGGCTGCCCACCCTACACACTACAGCTGACTCATCTTAGCCAGAAACTCACTGTTAGACCCCGCCTTAGCCAGCCGCTCGATCAGCAACTCCATAGCCTCCACCGGAGACAGCGGGTTCAGCACCTTGCGCAGCACCCAAATCCGCTGCAAATCTTCTTTCGGAATCAGCAGCTCTTCCTTGCGCGTACCCGAGCGCTGAATATCAATCGCCGGGAAGGTTCGCTTATCGACCAGCTTGCGGTCGAGAATAATTTCCGAATTGCCCGTGCCTTTGAATTCTTCGAAGATCACATCATCCATGCGCGACCCAGTATCGATCAGCGCCGTAGCGATGATAGTCAGCGACCCGCCTTCTTCAATATTCCGAGCCGATCCAAAAAACCGCTTCGGACGCTGCAACGCATTGGAATCGACGCCGCCCGAAAGCACCTTGCCCGAAGGCGGAACGATCGTGTTGTAAGCGCGCGCCAGTCGCGTAATCGAATCCAGCAAAATTACCACATCGCGCTTGTGCTCGACGAGTCTCTTCGCCTTCTCAATCACCATCTCCGCAACCTGCACGTGCCGCGCCGCCGGCTCGTCAAACGTCGAAGAAATAACCTCGCCTTTCACCGAGCGCTGCATGTCCGTAACTTCTTCCGGACGCTCGTCAATCAGCAGCACCATCAGCACCACTTCGGGATGGTTCGTCGTAATCGAGTTCGCCACATTCTGCAGCAGCATCGTCTTGCCGGCGCGCGGCGGAGAAACGATCAGTCCGCGCTGTCCCTTGCCGAGCGGCGTCAGCAGGTCCATCACACGCTTCTCGCGCACGGTCTCCAGTTTCAGCCG
Organism: Terriglobales bacterium; assembly: GCA_049511995.1. GTDB lineage: Bacteria > Acidobacteriota > Terriglobia > Terriglobales > Acidobacteriaceae > Acidiflorens. The sequence goes on along the minus strand of JBEKXO010000060.1, from coordinate 1,682 downwards.
CTCCTGCGGATACAGCGGCGTCAGGTTGTCGAAAAGGATCTTGTTGCGCGCCTCGTCGGGCGACTCGAAGTTGACCGCCTCGATTTTGACCAACGCAAAATACTTTTCGCCTTCATGCGGTGGCCGCACCTGGCCGCTGATGGTGTCGCCCGTTTTCAAGTCAAACTTGCGGATCTGCGAGGGCGACACGTAAATGTCGTCGGGCCCGGGCAGGTAGTTGTAATCGGGCGAGCGTAAAAAGCCATAGCCGTCCGGGAGGATCTCCAACACACCTTCGGCGAAGATGTGTCCTTCTTTTTCACTTTGCGCCTGCAGGATCTTGAAGATGAGGTCCTGTTTGCGGAGTCCGCTGGCGCCCGGCAGCTCCAACGATCGGGCGATCTTGGTCAGCTCGGTTATGTTTTTTTCTTTCAGTTCAGCAATGGTCATATGTTACCTGCGTGGAATTTCTCTCTGGAGGGATTGTCGTTCCTCTTCGGGGGATGGATTGCTTTGCCGCCGTGCGGGCACACGGCGGAGCTGCTAAGCAGCTCGCCGTTGTGCTTCGGCAAAGTTCTCTGGTTCGCTCAAAATGTCATGACGTTCCGCATCGGCGATCTTGTCAAAAACTTCGTTCATTGTTTCTTGGATACGCGTGTTCGGCTTATGAAACTTCCGCGTTGCCTTTGAGGCCAGCTGGCAAAGCATGTACCGATTCCGCAAAGTATGGAGTGCGTCAAATACGCGATCAGAACGCATGTTCAATCCTTCTCCTTCAATAGGAATAATTTAGGCTGCAACCCCACCGTCCGCCCCAGGGCCGATGGTCACGATGAGCAATGTTGCATTCGGGCTAGATTCAAAAGGAACCAACTCAATGGGATTTGCCAGAATTACTCAAATAGATGCCTCGCCCCGTCCGAAAGTTGCTCAATTCTTAAGGAGTTGCCTCAACGCGGGCGGAGGTCCGTCGGGACCAGCGGAAAACGGCACCAATGTCCTGAGAACGCCTAAGTATAACAAACCGCAAGGGAAGGTCAAGCACAATTTATCCCCAATTTGCTACCCGGATTACCATCCCGGTACTGCCCCCGCCGTGGCCGGCAAGATCGGTTGGCAAAATGTGCGCCAGCTTTATTCTTGCTATTGGGTGGGGCAGCGGTTTACCGCCGCGAAACGAAACCATTCGCGACAGTTGGTACAAAACTCGCTTCGTATCAGGGGATCGCTTTAGCGATAACACCGTCGGCCCGACAACGAGGACCCCCTAGGGGTCGCGGTCGTCCCTACTTCAGCGCGTTCAACCGCGCCGACAGCCGCGACTTATACCGCGACGCCGTATTCTCGTGCAAAACGCCCTTTTGAATCGCCTTGTCGAGCGCCGATACGGTCGCGCGATAGGTCTCCCCCGCTGCCGCCTTGTCGCCCTTTTCCAGGCTCTCGCGCAGGCTCCGCAGAGCCGTGCGCAGTTGCGATGAATTTGCCCGGTTGCGGGCGGTTCGCTTCGTTGTTTGACGGGCGCGCTTCAGCGCCGAAAAATGATTGGCCATGTGGCTTGATTACCTTCGTTGTCCTGGATTACCCCAGGAGATATTCCGGTGGGAACCGAACCTGTATTCTACGGGAGCCACCATGATCGGGTCAAATACTACCTAGCTTTGGTCGCAACTCGATTTTGTGAGAGCAGCAGTCGCATTTGTCGT
>JBEKXO010000059.1:0-23351 GCA_049511995.1 Terriglobales bacterium | reverse complement strand
TTCCGTCTGGCGGTCATTAAGGACTGCTGCGCCGACCTCGACTCCAATCTCCATGATTGCCTCATCAACAAGTTCTTCCCCTCCCGTGCATCGGTGCTCTCGGCTCGGGAATTCATCGAAGCCCCGTGATCACCGCGAGTGGTTCTCCGTCACAAAGGGACTTGGTGCATCGGCTCTGATGTGTGGTCCGTGAGTGCTATCGCGATTTTGCAACAATCATCGCAATTGCCGAGGTTGTCAGCCTTCTCCTTCGCCCTTGCCTGTTTTTATTAACTGTGGTTAACTATCAACAATAATCTCTGGTTAATAGATGGAAGCAGTGGCATGTTGCCACTTCAGGTCGGAGAAGTGGGGAATGCATGGCGCGGGCAGCGAACTTTGCTTTTGTTGTATTGACGGTGGCGTGTCTTCTTCCAGCGAAAGCGCTCGCACAAGGGGAAACCACCAGCGCCATCGTTGGCCGAGTCCGAGACACAACCGACGCGGTTGTGCCGGGGGCCACTGTGACGATCACGAATCACGAGACCGGCCTGAGACGTACTGCCCGGACTGATGCCGCAGGACGGTTTAGCTTTCCGCAGCTGAAGCCGGGTACCTATTCGATCACAGTGGAAGCACGAGGCTTCGATCCGGGGCAGAATGACAACGTCATTTCGGGCCTGGGCCAGAAGCAAACTGTGGATTTCACGCTCAAGATTGCTCGATCCAATGAGGTGGTTGAGGTCAGCAGCGAAGCGCCACTCATCAATCCCGAGAACGCGAACACATCCACGACCCTGACTGCTCCGGCACTGGAGGACCTGCCGAATCCGGGAGGTGACCTGACCTACCCTCTGCAATTTGCGCCCGGAGCCCTGATCAATACGGCGGGAAGCAGTAACGATTTTGTTGGCGGCAGCAACGGGTATGGCAACGTGGAGTTCAACGGACTCCCTGCCCTCTCTAATGGCTACATCGTGGACGGACTGGAGACGAACGACCCGCTCACCAATCTCAATAGCGGTCTCTCAACCAACCTCGTCTTGGGACTGAATTCGATTTCGGAAGTGACCGTCAACACACTTTCCTATTCTGTGGATCAGGGGCGGTATGGAGCATCGCAGGTCGACTATGTCACCAAGTCCGGCACGAATCAGTTTCACGGGAACCTCTATGAACTGTGGAATGGTTCACTGCTGAATGCGGCGGACTACTTCACCAATGCGACTCCGGGGAACCACAAGCCCAGATCGACAGTGAATCACTTTGGAGGAAGTGTGGGCGGCCCCATTTCGCACGACAAGCTTTTTTTCTTCTTCGACAGCGAATGGGTGCGGATCGCACTGCCCATCGTCACACCCACGATCGTTCCCAGCCCGGCATTCCAACAATACGTACTGCGGCGACTTCCTTCTGCGTCGGTCCCGTTCTACAAGCAGATGTTTTTGCTGTATGGAAACACCAGCGGCACACCGACCGCGATACTTGGATGCCCGCTTGGCGCCGCTGAGGATGGCTGTGCGAACCGGCAGAGCGTTTCACATTCCAGCGACGACCACGAACAGGTCCAGACCGTCCGCGTCGACTACAACATCAACCCGAGAGATACGGCATGGTTTCGGTTTCAGTCGGACACCGGCCTGCAAGCCGCGTGGACGGACCCTATAAACCCGGTGTTCGATGCGTTTTCCCCGCAGCCCCTCTATTCTTTCGCGGTAGGACACACACACGTCTTCTCGCAGAACCTGGTGAACTACTTCAATCCCGCATTTTCCTGGTATGAAAGCCTGTTCGGGCCAACTGACCTGCAGCGGACACTTTCGGCGTTTCCGATTGTGTTACAGGGCACTGGCGCAAACGCCTTCACGCCCATGGGAGGGCTTGACAACACCTGGATTCAAGGCCGGCGCGCATCCCGCTTTTTCATCAACGACAACCTCGCCTGGAGTCGCGGCGCTCATGAACTGCGGTTCGGAACCAATACCCGTATCTTCCGCCTGAACGACTACGACTTCGGAGAAGGCACGGTTCCCACCGTAACCTATGCGAACTTGCAACAATTCATAGACGGAGTAGCGAACATCGCGTCGGAGACATTCCCTTCAAACGCAAATGAACCGTTCAACTTTCTCAATCTCGACGTCTACGCGCAAGACACCTGGAAAATGACTCGCACCGTGACCTGGACGTTCGGTCTGCGCGACACATTTAATTCCAATCCGCTGAATCCTCATGATCAAGTCGCCCGCCTTCGAGGTTCTTTCAATTCCATTTCGCATGATGTCAATCAACCGCTGAGTGAGGCCATCCAGACTCATCTCGGCAATCTGTTTTCGTCTACACCGGTGGCCATACTGCAGCCAAGAACGGCGATTGCGTGGCAGTTTGAGCCGAAATCCGTGCTTCGCACCGGTTTTGGAATTTTCAGCGATATCCTGCCGGGCACAGTGGCCGACCTGATTGGCACGAACCCTCCCTACGACAAAACGTTTCAGGGGGGCGTGCTTGGCAGTGTGGGTGGAACAGCCATCGCCCCCGGAGCGCCCAACAGCGCGGTCGGCGCACTCGTTGCCGCGAATCATACTTTTACTTCGGGGTTTCCCCAAGGCCAGTCCTCGCTTCCACCGGTTGCGATCACGGCCATCCCGGACGGAAAACTCCACGCGCCCTACTTCATGGAGTGGAGCCTGGGAATGGAACATCAATTTGGAACGACCGCTAGTGTGCAAGCGCGGTACGTAGGCACGCGAGCCGTGAATCAACCGTACTCAAGCCAGGTCAACGGATACCAAACCGTATGTCAGGGCTGTTTTGCGCCGTTTCCCTACCGGCAGCCGACCGATCCGCGATTCGGCGCGGTGACGCAGTTCTCCACCGGTGCGAACAGCCACTACAACGGCCTTCAATTAACTGCGATGAAGCGCCTCGGACATGGCCTGCAAGGGCAGGTCAACTACACCTGGAGCCGTTGCACGGATACGGTCTCGAACGGAGGATTCCTTCCGTTTTCCGCGGGAGGGATTCTCTCGCCTCTTCCGGGAGACCTGGCCCGCGACTATGGTCCTTGCGACTATGACATCCGGCACAATCTCAACGCGCAGTATGTTTATCAACTGCCGGTCAAAGTGCGTAGTCATTCGCTGGGATACGCGCTCAATGGCTGGCAGATTTCAGGGACAGCATTTTGGCACAGCGGAGTTCCATTCTCCGTGCTGAGCACCCCTTATTCAGCAAATGGAAACGGCATCGTCCAGGGCAGTGGACCCCAGTTTGCCAGTGTCATTCCCGGTGTTCCGTTGTATGACCATCATCCGATTCCGGGCGTAACTCAGGCGGGAACGTTGCAGTGGCTTAATCCGGACGCATTTGTGTCGGCGGTCAATCCGAGTACAGGGCAGTGCTATGGCGGCGATAGCCCGCAGAATTGCCAATTCGGAAACCTCGGCCGTAATGCCTTGCGTGGTCCTGATTTTCTCTGGAGCGACTTCTACCTGACAAAATGGTTCCTCTTGAGCGAGCGCGTGAAGCTGCGGTTTGAGGGTCAGTTCTTCAATGTTTTCAACCATCCGAATTTTGCGCTTCCAAACATGGTGCAGGCCGGCATTCCAGGAAATCCTTCCACGCAGAGTGGATTTGGAGCGCTCACGTACACGACCTCTCCGCCGACCGGCCTGCTAGGCGTCGGACTGGGCGGCGATAGCAGTCCGCGCATGATCGCCTTCCAGGCGCGTGTGGAGTTCTGAGCGTACACGGGCGATTCTGGAGATCCGACGAGTTTGGTACCTCGTAGATTGATGCACTTGCAAAGCGGAGGGCACAGGGATCTTGGGCAGTTCCGCGATTCTCAGCGAGAGATTTCCCAAGAGCGAGCCTCTGGCCCATGGAGAACGCGAAGGTTTCCCACTATTGGACTTGAAGTTTTGTAGGAGACCGTTTGAGTTCGGCCACGAGTTCCTGGAAATGAGGGTTCGAATGGAGTTTCTTGAGATGCTCGTCGGACGTCAAGCCGTCGGCATCTTTATATCCGCGATTGATGGCTTCGTGCAAATACTGCAGGGCGTCATCGGTATGGTCGGCTGCCACGGCCACACAAGCAAAGGAATACCACACCGGCCAGCGGTTTCCTTGCCCTCCGGAGTTGCTATCTTTCCCGATTACCTCGATCACATCGCGAAACAACGCGCTCGCCTCGGCATAGCGATGACTATGGGCCAGCGCTGTGCCGAGTAGTTGCAGGGAATTCAGCGTGTCGGGATCCTGCGGCCCCAGACTACGCAGCCGTACTTCGTATGTATCCCGAGCTATCTTTTCCGCTTCCGCGTACTGACCCTCGGTGATCAGCATTCCGGCAAGACTGTTCTGACTAGCCAGGGTATCAGCGTTGTTTGGTCCGAGGACACGAATCTGGGCCGCCAGCGCTTCCCTTTGCAATGTTTCCGCTTCGTGGACGTGGCCTTCCTTGAAGAGCAAGTCCGCCAAGACACATTTAGACAGCAATGTATGCGGGTGTTCGGGTCCAAGGATTCGCACCTGAATCGCCAACGCCACGCGGGCCAGTTTTTCGGCGTCGGCCAAGTGGCCTTCTGCAGTCAGAACTTTGACCAGGGTTTGCGTCGCGCTGATGGTGTTCCGGTGTTCGGGCCCGAAAACCCGCCCGTACGTTGCCAAAACCTGGCGGCACAAAGGCTCCGCCTCGGCATAGCGGCCCTGCGATACGAGGGCCAATGCTAGATTGTTCATCGCCGATAAGCTTCGAGGGTGATCCGCTCCCAAAACGCGGCCCGTAACTTCGATCAACTGGCGATACTCTTGTTCCGCCTCGGCATAGCGGCCCTGGTCAATAAGCGCAATGCCGAGGCGGTTCATCGATTGCAAGGTCTGGGCGCTCTCCGGACCTAGTTTGCGAGTCGAGATCTCGATCACTTCGCGCTCCAGTTTCTCCGTCTCCTCGGCATGACCCAGGCCTTCCATGATGAAGGCGAGGTCATCCATCGTCTCCAGCGTAAGCGGATCCTCGGATCCGACAACGCGCCGTTCGCCCGCCAGCGCCTGGCGCTCCAGTTTCTCCGCTTCGGCGTAATGTCCTTCGCGATCCAGAATCCAGCCCAGCTGAGTCATCGACTCCAGGGTCTTGGGGTCATCCGGTCCATGCAAGCTCATTCGAGCGTCCAAGGCGCGCTTTGCCAGTTCGTGAGCGCGAGCGTAGAGCCCGATGTTCGTGTACGTGGTCGCCATGACTTGCATCATCTGCGATTGCACCTCGGGATCTTTCGCCAATCCTGTCCCCATATCGTTCGACGCCTTGTCGAGGATCTCGCGGGCCGTCACGCTGTTGCCGCGTGCTTCACTGGGATCGGACACCTTGAACATGCCGGTCATGAAATCGGTGATGCGCGTGGCGCGATCGCGTTCGTGGTTGGCGCGGTCGCGTTCTCGAGTAATCCGGCGCAACTGCAAGGCTTGTACCAGGGAGAAAGCGGCCAGCAACAACACCAATCCAGCCGCCACGCCCACCGCGACACGGTGCCGCCGCGCATATTTTCGCAAGCGATAGCCGGCACTTGCCGGACGCGCCACCACCGGCTCATGATTCAGATACCGCCGAATGTCCGCCGCCAGCTCCGAAGGCGCGCCATACCGCCGCGCGCGGTCCTTCTCCAGCGCCTTCATCGTGATCCAGTCAAGATCGCCTCGCAGCAGACTCACCAGTTGCCTGGGCTCTGTGCCGCGCGCTTTCGCCGTGGCAGTCGAACTGCTCCGATCCCCGCTGACCTTGGCGCTCGGACTCGGCGGTTCCTCCTCGCGCAACTTTCGCAGCCACTCGTCGAGCGGTTGCTTCTGCTGCTGCTTGGTTTCAAACGGCTGCAGTCCTGCCAGCAGCACATAGAGAATGACCCCCAGCGAGTAGACGTCGGTGCGCGTGTCGATGTCGTGAACACCGTCCACATTGGGATCGGCTTGCTCCGGACTCATGTATCCGGGCGTGCCCACAAGATGTCCCAATTGGGTGAAGCGGCTCTCGCCTTCAAACTGAGGCGTGGTCGCCTTCGCCAGACCGAAGTCGATGATTCGCGGCACGGGCTTGCCGTCCACTTCCACCACCAGAATGTTGGCCGGTTTCAGATCGCGATGGATGATGGCTTTCTGGTGGGCATGCTGCACGCCTTCGCACGCTTGGATGAAGAGTTCAAGCCGGTCCGCGATCTTGAGTTTCCTTTGATCGCAATATTCGGTGATCGGCAAACCGGGCACATACTCCATCACGAAGTAGGGTTGACCCTGTGGCGTCGTTCCGGCGTCGAACACTTTGGCGATGGCGGGATGATCCATAATCGCCAGCGACTGCCGCTCCGATTCGAAGCGTTGCACGACCGCCTCGTCATACATGCCAGCCTTGATCAGCTTGATGGCGACTTGCCGCCGCACTGGAGAGGTCTGTTCGGCCAGCCAGACCTGGCCCATGCCTCCTTCGCCAAGCTTACGCACGAGTTGAAAACGTTCGGCAAAAAGCTGTCCCGCTTGCAGCCCGCCACCAGAGAGGATCCCATCCAGGTGCGCGATTAGTCCGTCGGAGGCCGGTGCGGGTTCAAGGAAGGTTGCGTAAGCATTATCGCTAGAGGCGAGCAGAACTTCGACTTCTCGCCGCAACGATTGATCGGACAAACAGGCGCGATCCAAGAAAGCGGAACGTTGGGCGAGCTCCAGTTCCTGCGCTTCTTCAAGCACCTCACGAATCTGTTGCCAACGCTCTGGTGTCATGGAACGCTTGTCGCGCTGATCTGGTGATGCAGCCAAGCCCGCGCGGAAGCCCAGTGTCTTTTCACCGTTCTGGGTGACAGCTTGAGCACATCCGAGGTTTCTTCGACGGAAAGACCGCCGAAGAATCTCAACTCCACAATGCGGCTCTGTTGCTGGTCGAGTTTAGCCAGTTCATGCAGCGCGTCGTCGAGCGCGACGATATCCACGCTGCGGCTCTTGAACACCAACCCATCTAAAGTTACGCGATCGCCTCCATCTCGCTTGGCGGTATTGCGGCTGCGCCCGTAATCAACCAGAATCTGCCGCATCAACCGGGCGCAGATGGCCAGGAAATGAGCGCGGTTCTCGAATTTGGCCGCGCCTTGTTTCTCAAGCCGCAAGTAAGCCTCGTGCACCAGGGCCGTGCTCTGCAACGTATGGTCGGCACGTTCCTTCCGCAGATATTGGTGCGCGACCCGCCGGAGTTCGGCATAAACGAGCGGAACCAAGGCGCGCAACGCCTCGTCTTCGCCAGCGTGCCAGTCGTCCAACAACTGTTTGACGATCTTGGATTGAACCTGCGACAACGAGCCCCCAGAACCGCCTTCGGAGTTCTTGGGTAGCAAAGTAGCCTCACGGACGATCGATGTCAAGCCACTGAAAACGCATGTATTTCGTAGAGTAGCCGCGGGCTTGTCATTTGCCCGATGCGAGACGCAAGGAATGCTAGCGGAACCTAGCTGGCGAGAACCGGGCGCACACTTCGACTGCCGCGGTGACGTGACGGACTTTTATACTAAGCGTCTGCGATTCTGGAGTCGGCTTCGTCGCGCTCCCAAGTCTGTGCAGGCTCATTGTCGGGGACCGATCGTATGGCCGGATTCTGCATGATCACGCGCGCACAAGTGTTCCATCGCAGAATGGCATCGTCGTTTCCGGGTGTCGCAAAATTCATAGCTTTCTCGTAATGATCCATTGCTTCCCGCAGCGCGCGATATGCAGATGCGCCGGCTCCTGCGCCGCCCTGGCGAATGCGCGCATTTCCCAAACGCTCCCAGATGATGCCCTCGTAGTAGGCTCGCTCGTAGTCGCCCTTGATTTGTGCAAGAACCGCTTGCGCGGCTTTCGTATCCACATGCGAGTGGAATTGGTCGGTTCGCGCGAGCAGAAGCGAAATCAGCGCCGGCTGATAGTCGGGCACGATGGCCAGAATATCGAGGCAAATGCTTTCCGCGAGGCTGGGTTCATTCAAAAGTCTGTAGCGCTCTACCTTCGCCAGCGCTTCGGGAATACTCTGCCTGGAAATGGATTTCAGTTCGAAATGCATAACCTCTCCTATCGTTTCGAATTGCTGAATACTCGAAACAGTTTCGACAGCGGATCGAAGAAGCGATCCACGACGCGCTCCTTGAGCGGGATGATCGCGTTGTCGGTGATGGTGATGCTTTCAGGGCAAACCTTGGTACAGCACTTGGTGATGTTGCAGAGGCCTATACCGAATTGCGTTCTCAGTTCTTCAACGCGATCGCCCACATCCAGTGGATGCATTTCGAGGGCGGCCGTGTACACCAGAAATCGCGGGCCGATGAATTGTTCGTGCATGTGATGGTCGCGCAAGACGTGGCAGACATCCTGACAGAGATAGCACTCGATACATTTTCGAAACTCCTGCACCCGTTCGACGTCCTCCTGGGCAATGCGCCAGGTGCCATCGGGCGCGTCGGGCTGCCGCGGCTTAAACTTGGGGATGCGCTTTTTTACCTCGTAATTCCAGGATACGTCCGTCACCAGGTCCTTGATGTGCGGAAATGCTTTCATGGGTTCGACTGTGACAGGGCGATCCAGGGGAAGCGTGTTCAGCCGCGTCATGCACATCAATTTCGGCATGCCATTGACTTCGGCCGAGCACGAGCCGCATTTACCCGCCTTGCAGTTCCAGCGAACCGCCATATCGCCGGCCTGCTCCGCCTGAATTTGATGCACGGCGTCGAGGACCACCATGCCCGCTGAGACTTCCGTAGTGAAGTCCTCGAACTTCCCCTGGCCTTTTTCACCGCGCCAGATGCGAAACGTGGCCGTCGCCATTACTTCATCTCCTGGATGATTTGCTGCAGATCCTCTCGCATAGGGGGAATGGGCTCGCGTGTGAGCTGCATTTCTCCGCCCGCGTCTTTTCGCACCACGAGGTTGAAGCCACCATACTTGTCGTCCTTGGCGGGAAAATCATCGCGGAAATGCGCCCCGCGGCTCTCTTTCCGCTCCAGCGCCGCTCGAGCAACAATTTCCGATACCGTCAGCAGGCTGTGCAGGTCGAGCGCCGTGTGCCATCCCGAATTGTATTCCCGGTTTCCGGGCACGCTGACCCGCTCACTAGCAGCTTTCAACTCTCGAATGCGATCGAGCGCTTGCAGCATCTCCTGCTCCTGACGCACGATCCCCACCAGTTCCTGCATCAGGTCCTGCAACGCATGTTGGACGGTGTACGGATTGTCGGAGCCCCTGCCCTCGAAGGGCTGCAGCGCCCATTTTTCCGCTGATCCGAGTTCATCCGTATTCACCGCGCCCAGCGAGTTGTCTTTTGCATAGGCAGCGGCGTACTCTCCGGCTCGCTTGCCGAAGACTAATAAATCGGAAAGTGAATTCCCGCCGAGCCGGTTGGCGCCATGCAGCCCTGCCGCACACTCTCCCGCTGCAAACAGGCCAGGCACGTTTGACATTTGTGAATCGCCGTCGACCTTGATGCCTCCCATCATGTAATGGGTCGTGGGACCCACTTCCATCGGCTCCTGAGTAATGTCAATGTCGGCAAGCTGCTTGAACTGGTGATACATGCTGGGCAGCTTCTTCTTTATATGCTCGGCCGCGTTGGGGATTCTATCTTGGATCCACGCAATGTCCAGGAAGACGCCGCCATGCGGACTGCCCCGCCCTTCGCGTACCTCTCGCCGGATGCAACGGGCCACGTGGTCGCGAGTCAGCAACTCGGGCGGACGCCTTGCGTCCTTATCTCCCTGCGTGTAGCGCCAGCCTTCTTCTTCTTTATCGGCGGTCTGGGTGGTGTACAGCGGCGGAATATCTTTGAACATGAATCTTTCGCCGTTCCGATTGCGCAGCACTCCTCCCTCGCCGCGAACGCCTTCCGTGACCAAAATCCCACGCACACTCGGCGGCCAGATCATTCCTGTGGGATGGAACTGCACATACTCCATGTCCATGAGGGCCGCACCTGCATCGTATGCGAGCGCATGGCCATCGCCGGTGTATTCCCAACTGTTGCTCGTAATTTTGTATGCCCTGCCAATTCCTCCCGTTGCCAGCACAACAGCTGTGGCGCGGAACAGGTGAAACCTGCCGCGCTCACGATCGTATCCAAACGCACCCACGATACGACCGCCGTCCTTCAGCAGCGTGACGACGGTGTGTTCCATGAAAACGTCGAGACCGAGATGAATTCCATGGTCTTGCAGAGTGCGGATCATCTCCAGGCCGGTGCGGTCACCCACATGCGCGAGTCGAGGATACCTATGGCCGCCGAAATTCCGCTGCAGAATTCGGCCATCGCTGGTGCGATCAAACAGCGCGCCCCAGGCCTCGAGTTCACGCACGCGCGCCGGAGCTTCCTTGGCATGCAGCTCTGCCATCCGCCAGTTGTTCAGGTATTGACCGCCGCGCATAGTGTCGGCAAAGTGAACGCGCCAGCTGTCCCGGTCGTCCACATTTCCCATCGCTGCGGCTACGCCGCCCTCGGCCATCACGGTGTGTGCTTTGCCGAGAAGAGATTTCGAAATGACCGCGACCTTTACACCAGCAGCCGAGGCCTCGATGGCAGCCCGCAGACCGGCGCCCCCGGCTCCTATGATCAGAACGTCGTGCTCATGCGTGATGTACTCGCTCACTAGACGATCCTCCAATCCGTCCAGATACCCATCGAGCACATCCGCACATACAAATCGGAAAACCCTACCGAGAAGAGGCTGCACCAGGCAAACAGCATGTGGCGCCGGTTAAGGCAACTCACGCAATCGTAAGCTCGCTTGCGGGCCGGCGCTCCCGCTAATCGATCGCGAAAACCGCCGACCAGATGACGAAAGGAATGGCATCCGAAAGTATACGAACTCAGCAGCACGAGGTTCGTCAACAAGACGAGAGTGCCGACGCCGATTCCAAACCGGCCGTCAAACCAGAAAGCATCCCACACGTCGCGCGCCAGAATTATTAGAAACACCAGGGCCAGATAAAGAAAATAGCGGTGAACGTTTTGCAGGATCAGAGGAAACGATCGCTCGCCGAGATATGTCTTGCGCGGCTCACCTACGGTGCAAGATGGCGGATCCGCCCAAAAAGCCTTGTAATACGCACCGCGATAGTAGTAACACGTAAATCGAAAGCCGCCTGGCGCCCACAGAATGAGCATCGCTCCCGTAACCCAAACCGGCATCCAGGTTGGGTTTGAACCAAACCAACCCTCATTTGCAGGTCCGAACAGTTCGGGCGAATAAAACGGGGAGAGATAGGGTCCGAACCTGAAATGCTGCCCCTGCAGCGCAGCCCACGTGGAGTAAACGATGAATGCCGAGAAACCAAGAAACACGAGCAGGGGCTGTACCCACCAATTGTCGGTTCGCTGCGTCTGTCCGAAACCCGCGCGCGACAATGGAACGTCAATCTGAGACATCGAGCCTCCTCACGCGTTCGTGCTGATCTTGCATCCGCTATCAAGCCCCGGTCTGATTGCGATTGAATACTGACGGTAGCCATAATACAGGGAAATTCATTGTGATTGTTTTCGGAAAAGATGCCTCGAATGAGCGGTGGAGTAACCATGCGCCCTAGAGCACGGGACGCCGCACGCAAGCACCATCCGGTACGAGCGCGCTGTGGTACAGTTTTCGTGACTGCCAATTTGAAGGCTGGCGTCCAGCTGGGATGGAACGATGAGTACAGGACGTGAGATTCGCAGCTACGACTATGTGAACCGTCCCTATGACCGCGTCCGCGATGCGTTGACCCAGAACGCACTCACGGTGTTCCAGTCGGCTACGAAGGCGGCTGCTTCCCGGGCGCAATCGATCGCCGCTGAACTGCATGTCGACTTTGGCGGGATTGGAGTGAAGACCGACATCAGTATTTCCGTGAGAAACATTGAGGAAACGATCGTTGATGCCACTTCAACTCCCACCACGCGGCTGCTGCTGGAATGGGAGGCCGCGACCATGCCGAGATTATTTCCGCTCATGAAAGGCGAGCTTTCCGTTTACCCGCTGACCTCAACGGAGACGCAGTTGGACTTCTCAGGCGTCTACGAACCACCTTTCGGCGCCGTCGGAAGAACCATGAATGCGATCGTCGGCCACCGCATTGCAGAGGTGTCGGTGCATCGCTTTGTTAGCGACGTGGCAGGATATCTCCGCCAGACCCTTGCTTGAATGATCCTATCGGCGTGTGTGGGGAAGACATTCGCGCACAACGGCCGGGCCAGATTCTCTAAGTGATTGGAAAATGGAGCGGGAGACGGGGATCGAACCCGCGACATCCGGCTTGGGAAGCCGACGTTCTACCGCTGAACTACTCCCGCTCGTTGTCGTTTAGACTACCATTCCGCTGTTTCCAAAACAACGTTTCTGACCGTGGCTTGCGCTCTGCGAAAACCCTCTGCCACAATTGGCACCAAGCGGCACGAAGGAGAATCGTGTGGCGCAGGGCCTTCTTAATCTGACACTCGACGCTGTAAGATTCTCCGTCTAGGCTTCCATCGAAATCATTCCACAAAGCTCAGGAGAATTGATGTCGACTGATTCCCTTCCGTCCGCGCGCTGCACGCAGCCCTCCGCAAAGCCCACGCAATTCAATTCCCGGCGCGACTTTCTACGCGGAGGAGCTGCGGCTACTGTGGCCGCGACCGCTTATCCGGCGCTCGCAGCCGTCCGTGCTGCGAATCCGGTACCCGCTGTTTCCGATGTTGATTCAAACAAAGAAGGTTTCCAGCGCGACTTCGAACTCGACGAGATCACGATTGACGGCGTGCGAGCAGCCTTTCGCTCGGGCCAATATTCCTCGCGCTCTTTGACCGAGAAATACCTGGCCCGCATTCGGGAGATCGACAAAGCTGGCCCAATGCTGAACGCGGTGATCGAGATCAATCCCGATGCCCTTCAGATCGCCGATGCGCTCGATCAGGAACGCAAAGCAAAGGGCGCCCGCGGACCGCTGCATGGCATTCCGATTCTCATCAAAGACAACATCGACACCGGCGACCGAATGCATACGACCGCGGGATCGCTGGCGCTGCTCGACTCGCGTCCGCCGCGCGACGCCTTCGTCGCGGCGCAGTTGCGAAAGGCCGGCGCGATCATTCTGGGTAAAACCAATCTAAGCGAGTGGGCAAATATTCGTTCCAGCCATTCGACAAGCGGATGGAGCGGGCGCGGCGGCCTTACTCGAAATCCATATGCTCTCGACCGCAATCCCTGCGGATCGAGTTCGGGCACGGGAGCGGGCGTGTCCGCGAATCTTTGTGTTGCGGGCGTGGGCACCGAGACCGATGGCTCGGTGGTTTGTCCATCCTCGGCAAATGGGCTGGCCGGACTCAAGCCTACGGTCGGCCTGGTCAGCCGCAGCGGAATCATCCCCATTTCGCATAGTCAGGATACGGCGGGGCCAATGGCGCGCACGGTGCGAGATGTCGCCATTATGCTGAGCGCAATGGCGGGAGCGGATGCAGAAGATCCGGCGACGGCGAACTCTGCCGGGATATTTCCCGACTACACCAGATTTCTTGACCCCGCAGGTCTCAAAGGCGCTCGCCTCGGCGTAGTGCGCAAGTACTTTGGCTTTAGCGATGCGGTCGATCAGCTGATGGATACGCTGATCGGGGAGATGAAGCACGCGGGCGCTGAGATTGTCGATTCGGCAGACATTCCCACGATCGGCAAGTTCGATGACAGTGAAATGACCGTCTTTCTCTATGAGCTAAAGGCCGATCTTGCAGCTTATCTCGCGCGCCGCGGCGCAGCGTCGACAGCAAGCCCGATAAAGACTTTGAAGGATGTAATCGATTTCAACGAGCAGAATCGTGGACGCGAAATGCCCTTCTTCGGGCAGGATATTTTTCTTAAATCGGAGCAGAAAGGCGCGCTCAGCTCAAAAGAATATCTTGATGCGCTGGAGATGAATCACCGGCTCAGCCGCGCCGAGGGCATCGATTTCGTGATGGATAAATTCAAGCTCGACGCGCTTCTCGCGCCTACTGGCGGGCCTGCATGGCTGACCGATCTGATCAATGGCGACCACTCCGCCGGCGGCAGTTCGAGCGCTGCCGCAGTCGCGGGCTATCCGAATATCAATGTGACAGCCGGATATCTGTGGGGATTGCCAGTTGGCATCTCCTTTTTCGGACGAGCCTGGAGCGAACCCACTCTGCTTAAGATCGCTTATTCTTTTGAGCAGTTAACCAAGGCGCGGCAGAAGCCTCGCTTTCTCGCGACCATTGCTGAATGAGTCGCGAGACGAAGCTCTCCCCTGGGTTTCTCTGTGCTCCCTGAGGTCAATGGTTTATTGCGGGGTCGGCGCGGCTGGCAAGAGCGGCGGCTGATTTGATTCTGGCACGGGCGACGGCGCTGTAGACATAGGATCGATTAGAGGTTGTGTGAGTGAATCCGGCGCGAATTGGGCTTGCGCAGGCCGAATTCCTTTGGCTTCTACAATCGACCAGCGCCAGTCTTCATCGGGCCCAGGAGTGATTCCGATACTTTCATGAAATGCGGTCGTGCTGAATGGCTTAGCCTCCGCCTTGAGGTGATACAGCAGCGTCACATCGGACCGTCGCTCAACGGTGACCGGCGCGAGGCCCTCCGCGGCAGGAATCACGCGCGCACGCGCCGCCGCTTCCGCATTCTCTCCGGGCTTGCGTTCGAGCGTCAGGCCAATCGTGATTTCGCGAAGCTCCCAGTCGGTGCCGTTGAAAACTTCCAACTGCAGGCTCTCATCCTGGATTGAGCCAGGGCCGTCGATCTTGAGCAATTCAGGCAACGGCAAGTCTTCGATCAGCACAGGCCGAATCAAGAGCGAGCTAGCTTTCGCGTTGAATGACAGGCTGCAGGTCACATCGGGCGACGATACTTTCAGACTATTGCCGGAGGGATCAATCGAGAAAACGGTTTTACCTGATTTGATGGGACGCGCGTTTTTCGCATCCTCCATGACCTGAGCAAAATTGTCGTTGTCGATCACGGTGGGGATTGCATCGGGCGGCTGCCCAGTCTGTTGCTCCAACTTGTTTTTTCGCAGGTCGCGGGCGACGTCGCCGAGCGGCGGTGGGTCATCTTGCGCGCTCGCGATTCTCGGCAGCGCAGTCGCTCCAAATGACACGAGCGCGACCAGGAAGGCGGCAGTGCGAAGACTGGGGAGTCGGGATTGCATGATCTCTGTCGCTAAACGCGCGAGTCGTATAGCGAGTCTATCTCCATCTATTCAAAGTTTAGGCGAGATAGAGCAGGTGGGAAGTTACCAAAGGAACACTAAAGTGCTAGCACTTGCAGGACAGGCAGCCAAGGCTGGATAACTCGAGTTAATTGAGTAGAGTGGGAAAGGGCAAAGACGCGCACAGATCGAAGCAACGCGCAACGGGGCGCGTCGATGCCCTTTCACCAATCGTCTTTTGCCGTAAACGGCGCGTTGCGCCGGTTACAGCAGGCCAGAGGTACGAAAACGGGCGATCGGATCGGTTACCGTCATTGGTTGACGCTTAAAAACCCAGCGCGCCACCGCAATTCCCAATGCCGCATAGCACAGATGCCAGATTTTCATAGATCGCTCCCCGCGCCGGACCTTAGTTGGGGAGAGAGTACGAAAGGTCGCGCCGTGAACTAACTTACCCCTGCTTCATCGGCAGGTCTAGGCCACGAAGGTGCTATGAAAATAGGCACAAGGTAATCGCAAGTAACATGGATAAGTAACTTGCAGATGCCTCTTAAACTGAGGCTTCAATCCAACCACCGCCGACGACTATGTCGCCATCGTAAAAGACGGCGGCCTGGCCGGGACTAACAGCGCGCTGCGGCTCGTCAAAGGTGACCAGCACTTCCTCCGGTCCGGTCGATTCGATAACGGCGGGCGCGGGCTGGTGCTTATGTCGGATCTTTACGGCGACGCGCATCGGCTCGCGTAGCTCTGGGGTTGAGATCAGGTTCACCCGGCGTGCGCGGAGGGTGCGCGAGTAAAGTTCCTCGTCCTTGCCGACGACAACCTGGCGGGTGTCGTTCTTGATCTGGATCACGTAAAGCGGAGAGCCGGTGGCCACGCCCAGTCCCTTGCGCTGGCCGACCGTGAAGTTATGCACGCCGGCATGCTCGCCGATGACCTGGCCGTCGGTGGTGACCATCTCGCCAGAAACATCTGCCGGCGAGTCTCCCTGCTCGGTCAGGTACGCCTCGAGAAAACGCTTATAGTCGCCTCCGGGCACGAAGCAAATCTCCTGCGAATCGGGCTTTTCGGCGATTACCAGGCCTTGCCTGCGGGCGAGCTCGCGCACCTCTGGCTTGGTCATTCCGCCAAGCGGGAACAGGGTGCGGCTCAGTTGTTCCTGCGTCAGTCCGAAGAGAAAGTAAGTCTGGTCCTTCGAGCGATCAGCGGGGCGCTTGAGGAGCCAGCGGTTGAGCTGGTCGTCGAAGGCGACCTGAGCATAGTGGCCGGTGGCGATTTTGTCGGCGCCAATCTGTCGTGCCACAACAAGAAGCTGGTCAAACTTCAAGTGATTGTTGCACAAGCTGCATGGGATGGGCGTGCGTCCTGCAAGATACTCCCCAACGAAGGGCCGCACCACGTCGCGCTCGAAGCGCTCTTCGTGATTGACCACGTAGTAGGGGATGCCAAGCGTCTCCGCGACGCGGCGCGCGTCATAGACGTCGTCGATCGAGCAGCAACGACCCTGGACAGATTCGGGCATGCCAGCGTGTCCGGCGAGACGGCGCTGGTTCCAGAGTTGCATAGTCAGACCGATGACGTTGCACCCTCCGGCGCGAAGCATGGCCGCAACGGCCGAGGAGTCAACTCCTCCCGACATGGCGACGGCAATGGTTTCGGAATTCAGCATTTAGCGGCTAGCAATTGGCATTTAGCACTTAGCAGTTAGATGTTCGTGATTTCCAGTTGGACTAAGTGCTAAGTGCGCTCTTCGGCCACGTCGGCGACAAGTCTCGCAGACGCGCCACCGTTTCTGGAATCAGCCCGAGAGCAAAATCCACGTCCTCCTCCGTATTCTGCTTGCCCAAGCTGAAACGGATGCTGGCTTTGGCTCGGTCTGTGGGCAATCCCATCGCGGTAAGGACATGCGATGGTTCGATCGCTCCCGAGGAGCACGCCGCACCCGTCGAGACAGCTAATCCTTTCAAGTCTAGCGCGATCACCAGCGCTTCGCCCTCGATCCCGTCAAAATAAATGTTGGTCGTGTTGGGCACGCGCGGCGCGCCTTCGCCATTTAGTCCAGTGGCTTCGAGCGCTAGCAGTTCCCTCTCCAGACGGTCACGGGCCGCGGCCATCTTCGTGTCGTCACCCCGTTTTAGTCCAGCCTGGGCTAACTCCGCCGCCTTGCCCAGAGCGACGATTCCCGGAACATTCTCGGTTCCGGCGCGGCGCGAGCGCTCATGGCTTCCGCCATAAAGCATCGGCTCCAGCTGAGTTCCCTTGCGGACGAACAACGCACCCACTCCTTGCGGCGCATGCAGCTTATGACCGGAGATCGTCAGCAGGTCGCACCCGATCTGGTTGACATCGATGGCCACCTTGCCCGCAGCCTGCACGGCATCAGTGTGGAAGTAAACGTCAGCTTCAGCGGCAAGCTTTTCGATCTCCTCGACCGGCTGAACAACTCCAGTCTCATTGTTAGCGAACATGATAGTGATCAACTTCGTGTTCGCCCGGATAGCGCGCTGCACGTCCGCCGGATCGACCAGCCCGCGGCCATCGACCGGAATGTAAGTGACCTCGCATCGCTTCGTTTCCGCCAGATGCTTGCAGGCATTGAGCACGGCATGATGTTCGATCGTCGAAGTAATGACATGGTCTTCTTCCCGCGCAAGACCGAAGACCGCCAGATTATCGGCTTCGGTGCCGCCGCTCGTGAACACCACCTCCGAGGCGCGACACGCGAGCAGCGCCGCAACTGATTCCCGCGCCCGCTCGACCGCCGCTCGCGTCTCCTGCCCATGATGGTGGATCGAAGACGCATTGCCGAAATGTTCGCCAAAATAGGGGCGCATCGCCTCCAGGACGTCGGAAAGCACCGGGGTAGTCGCGTTGTTGTCGAGATAGACCCGCCGCATCATGCCGCCTCTATTGTACTGGTCTCAATGGGATGTTCGTCGCAGGAAGGAGAAAAGGGGCGCCGGCGAATGCCGCGCCCCTTGACGAACTCTACAAAGGCTGTTGGGCAGCCAAGTCGAAGACTAATTTCCCTGCGCTATCTGCGGCGTGCGCTCGCCAAGTGTGAATTTCACGTCCACCGTCTGTTTCGGCGGAACGGTCACAGCTTTGCTCCACATGATGGGATCGGAGAACACGGGACGCTTTACGCGGAGTTGGGTCGAAATATCATAAAGCGAGCTCTCGCCCACCACCTTCCATCCTTCATGCCAGGCGACAATTTCGTAATCGCCGGGCGGGATGTCGGTCAATTCGAAATTGCCATCCTGGTCGGTCACGGCGTAGTAAGGATGCCGCGCCACGATCATTTCGCCATTCATCCACACATGGCCGGCGTTGCACCGCATGCTGACCACGCCTTCGCGGGTCATGGGACGCGTGATCTCCTGCCCTTCGCGAATGAAGGGAAGGTTGTAATCCGCGCTACCCGACATCTGCACGGTGTGGAGCAATGGATCGCTGTCCCGTACAGTCAAGGTTGCCTGCTCCGGGACGAGCAGGATGTGCGGTTCGTAGCGGCAACTTTTTTGGTTGAGGAAGCGACGCGCGGCGGGCAGGTCCATCGCCTTGCCCTTGCTGATGTTTCTTAGAAAGACGACGGTATTGGCCACGCCGCCGTTCGGCGCGATCAGCAGACGCTCAAGATCACGATGCTTCTGGCCGAGGGGATCACAAATCTGAGTATCCTTGTTGATCTCCGAGCTGACCAGGTGCGGCATGGCTCCTTGCCACCTCACATTTCCGCGTATATTTCCGCCATCCTGGAACGAGATCACTTGGTATACGGACTGGGCTGCGGACAAAACTGGCACGAGAAAGCATGCGATTAGCGCGAGCGGGCGAACCAGGAACTTCATAAAACACCACCTTGAGAAATATCGTCTGGATCGGAGGAGTTCGTACAGCGCGGGTGAGGGGACAAAGCCACAGCGGGGGTCCGGCGGCCTACTTATTGTTAATTCGCGGTTCCCAAGTAACCGCGCGCTGGTTACGACAATAGGTCATATCCAAACGGGCTATCAACTGACTAACGGGCATGTACTTTGGTAATTCGCCGGTTATCGAAGCCCGAAGACCTGTCGGCGGAAAATTGTCAATACCACCTTCGCCCTACCGTTTTTCCAGCGCCACATACTTTTGCGGATACACCGGCCCAATGTAATCGGCCCGCGGCCTGATCAACCGGTTGTCGTCGAGTTGCTCGATAACGTGCGCGGTCCAGCCGCCCACGCGCGAGACGGCGAAAATCGGCGTAAACAGGTCGACGTCGATGCCGAGCGTGCGATAAGTGGAAGCGGAATAAAAGTCCACATTGGCGTTCAGTTTCTTGTCCGACTTGACGAATTCTTCGATCTTTTGCGAATACTCGAACCACTTGGGATTGCCGCTCGATTGCCCGAGGTCGTGCGACATCTGGCGGAGATGCGTGGCCCGCGGGTCTTCCGTGTGGTAGACGCGATGCCCGAAGCCAGGGATTTTTTTCTTCTGCGCCAGCAAGCCTTTGACATACTCGACCGGATCCGCGCCACTCGAATCAATTTCCTCAAGAATCTTAAAGACGGCTTCATTGGCGCCACCATGCAGCGCCCCTTTGAGCGTGCCGATGGCGGAGGTCACAGCGGAATGCATATCGGAAAGCGTAGCGGCCGTGACCCGCGCGGCAAAGGTCGAAGCGTTCAATTCGTGATCAGCATGCAGAATCAAAGCGATGTCGAGCGCGCGCTCGGCCGTTTTTGAAGGCGTGGCGCCGTTGAGCATAAGCAGAAAATTTGCCGCGTGCGAGAGCGAGCGATCCGGCGAAACCACCGGATGCCCCTTCCGAATGCGGTCGTAGTTCGCCACCAGCATCGAGAGCTGCGAGGTCAGGCGAATCGCCTTGTTAATGTTCGCATCGTGATCGTTCTTGGTGTTCTCCGGATCGTAATAAGAAAGCGCGGAGACGAGAGTACGCAACACGTCCATGGGCGGAACGTGTTTTGGCACCAACTGCAGCCGGTAGAAAATCGACGCATCAAGCTTGCGCTCTTCCGCCATCCGCTGTTTGAGTTGGCGGAGTTCGTCGGCATTCGGCAAATGTCCGAACCACAATAGGTAGCAGACCTCCTCAAAGGTCGAGTGATCGGCCAGATCGTGGATGTCGTAGCCGCGATAGGCAAGCACGCCCCGCTCTCCGTCGATGTAGCAGATGCTGGACGTTGTCGCGACAATTCCTTCCAGCCCTTTGGAGGCGTGCAGATTGGTAACGCTGGACATGGCTCCTCGCTTACGATTCGGGTCGCTTATCCGAATAAAATCAGTGACCCAACCCTCTTTTATACGCCAAGGTCGCGATAGTTTCCAACGACGCGGACTGATCGCAGATTCAGTTTCGATTGCGAAAATAAGAGCTGTTACCACCAAGGGCGCAAAAGATCACAAAGGGTTCGTCAGCCTTTCCTTCGTGTACCTCCGTGACCTTAGTGGTGAATGATTTCGCAAACCAGGCGACAACTCGTTCTCTGGGAGTTATTCCGGCCAGAGCGAGGCGGCGGTTTTGCTGAGGATTTGCTCGCGCATTTCCTCGCTCATGGGCAGAGCCTTGAATTCCTCGAGATTTTGTTTGACGTCGGGAACGCCAGGGCCCGGCCAGTCAGTGCCAAACAAGGTCTTGTGCCCGATCTCATCGAGGCGTGGAAAGTACTTCAGCAGGGTTCTTGGTGGAATTCCGCTGATGTCGAGATACACGTTCGTGTGCCGGCGGAGCAGAAAGAAAGCGGTATCCATCCAGAGCGGGCGCCCGCCATGCGCCATCAGGATTTTGAGTTTGGGAAAATCGACAGCGACATCGTCCAGGTACATCGGATCGCCGTACTTATTGCGCGCGCCGGGGAAAATCGATGTGCCGGTGTGAAACATGATCGGGATGCCATTCGCTTCGGCGGCACGGTAGATAATTTCGAGTTCTTTGACTCCGTGCAGATAATCGTTCGGATAAAGCAACTGGTGCGGCGGGTGAATCTTAATCATGCGCAGGCCGAGCCGCAGGATGTGCTCGACGTCCGCCATGATATTGGTGGTGTGCCGCGGATGCACACTGCCACAGGCGATCAGGCGCTTGGGATCGTGCTTCGTGTAATCGGCGACGAACTGGTTGACTTCGGAGGTATAGCCAAGCACCTCCGGGGCAACATAGTTGATCAGGGCAGCACGATCCACGCCGCAACGATCGAGATATTTGAGGAAGGCGCGCGGCGACCGGCAGTACTCCTCAATCTCATCGAAGTTCGCGCGCTTGCGCTTCATCAACTCAAGCGCCTGAGGTTTAATGAGCTCGATCGGCTCGATGTGTATATGGCAGTCGGTGATCATCCGAGATGGGTTCTAGCTAAATGCTAAAGGCTAAGAGCTAAGAGCTGCCGTCAATACAGCGGCACTTTCGGATCAACCGTGCGCGCCCAGCCGTCGATCCCGCCTCGCATGGACTGAACCTTTTCATATCCCTGCTGGCGAAGCCAGTTGGTGACCGAGAGAGAACGCACTCCGTGATGGCACATGACCACAATGTGATCGTCAGGATTGAGTTCCTGGTGAGCGCGCGTCGGGATGTCGCCCATGGGAACGTGTTTGGCTCCCTCGATCCGTGACGCTTCATACTCCCAGGGCTCGCGAACATCGACGAGGATAAATGTTTCGCCGCGCTGCTGCAACGACTTGACTTGGCTTGGAGAGATTTCAAAGTCCATTCGTTCCATCCATGTACATTGTCATCAACTACCGAGGTCCTTCGCTTTACTCAGGGTGACGCCGTCAGTTAGGACCTGCGAATATCAGGCGCACCTCGCAGCGTAGTTAAACTCACCAACGCGGCCAGGGCCCAGAGCGCGCCGGTTCCTATGCGGGCCGTGCGCACATCTGCGGCGGAAATGCCGCGCCACAGGGTTAAAGAAAATCCCACGACAAAATTGGTGACCAGCATCCCGAAAAAAACACGCTCACGCCCGCAACGGGTCTCGAATGCCAAGGCTGCCAGCAGGACGATCCAAACGATGTAAGTTGCCGCAGTCCAGTAGTCGTGCGGCCATTCATACTCGCCACGCGCGACGTGACTAAAAGATACCCAGGCGAAATAGGCGCATCCGAAGAAGCCGGCAATACCCCACAACGTGGTCCGGCACATCAGGTGGTCGGAATCGGAGGGGCGCGACGCGCCGTTCGTCGACGCTTGATTAGCGGCGGCTGCTATCGCGGGACCCTCGGATTTCTCGTTTTCTATTTGCCTGTCCATTTTGGTTGTCGTTTGTCGAGGAAGGCAATGATACCCTCACGCGCGTCTGGGGTCGAGACAAGTTCTTCGAGGTAAATTTTCTCAGCGCGGGCCAGACCCTTGTCGAAATGAATTGCGTCCCACGCATACATGGCCTTCTTTGCGTGAGCAAGCGCGGAGGGGCTTAGGGTGCGTAGTTCATCCAGCGTCTGCTGAACCAATGTCTCAAGTTCCTCCGCCCTCACCGACCGATTAGCTAAGCCAAGGGCAACGGCTTCGTCGCCAGAAATCTTCCGCCCGGTCAGGATCAATTCCGCCGCGCGTTTCTGACCAACCAGTGCAGGCAATGCCACGGCCGCGACCGGCGGATAGCAGGCCAGCTTGATTTCAGGAAATCCCCAAGTGGCATCGCGCGCCGTGTAAACCATGTCGCAGACAACGGCGAGTTCCGCGCCCCCGCCCAGGCAAGTGCCCCGAACGGCTGCGATCGTGACCTTTCGCGACGCTACAATGGCGCGAATGACCGCGTGAATGCTGGTAAGCATTTCGTGAATCTGCTCAGGGAGGTGAGCTTTGATGTCCACGCCGGCGGAAAAAAAGCGGGGGTCGCCCTCGAAGAGGATCACGGAAACATCGCCCCGCGCTTCAATCTGCGCGAGCACTTCGTGCAACTCACGTGCCATCCGCAGGTCGATGACATTAAGCGGAGGATTGATGAGCTTGATGTGGGCAATAGAAGACGCGACTTTTGTCTCGACGCGGCTTGTGGCGGTGGTGGTCATCTGCGCAGCATGTCTAAAGATTGATCGCCGACTTGCGCGGCTCCCCGATGGTCGATAGCGGATCGCGCGCACCGCCCTTTTCCTTGATCCACTTCTTTTCGTTGCGGATGATATCCAGCAGCAGCTCTTTATCTTTCGCGCTGGGAAGGTATTCTCCGCGGTGCTGCTCGTAGGCGCGATCGTCCAACGGT
>JBEKXO010000058.1:0-23380 GCA_049511995.1 Terriglobales bacterium | reverse complement strand
ATCCTCGACATTGGTATGCCGAACTTGAACGGCCTGTCTACCACGCGGCAGATGCTGCAATATGACCCTAACTTTAAGATCATCGTCCTCACAATTACCGATTCTGATCAGGTCATCCGCGAAGCGCTGGACGCGGGTGCTCGCGGCTTCGTGCTGAAATCAGACGCGGCGCGCGATCTCGTGTCCGCCGTGGAAGCTCTGCAGAGCAAGCGTATGTTCTTTACGCCGCGTGTGAACGATCTGGTGCTCGCGGGTTTTCTCGAGAAGGGGCATCCGATTTCGAGAACCGAGCCGCCTAATCTACCTGTGTTGACGGCTCGCGAGCGTGAGATTACCCAGCTTCTGGCGGAGGGAAAGAGTTCCAAGGAGGTCGCCTCGCTGCTGAACCTGAGCACGAAGACGGTGGAGACGCATCGCAGCAATATCATGCGCAAGCTGAGCTTGCACTCCATCCGCGACCTGGTGGTTTACGCCATCAAGAACAATATTATCCAGATCGAGATGCCGATGGGGATGAAGAACGAAGTCCCTAACGGCGGTCCGCAGACTACAGTAGCTTGAGTGTGAGAGTCCCGATCGGTTCGGGACTAAACGCGCTGTCGCCCTGAGCGCGGCGAAGACAATATGCAGGATGTACTTGTCATGCATAGATCCTTCGCCTCGCTCAGGACGACATTTTTGTTTTGCGGAAGCTAATTCGCAGTTTGCGCCGGGGACTGCGATCCGTACATACCGGTTCTGGTACGAACCGTAAGCCGGCCGTATCCGGGGGCGCGCGCTTCGACGCGGATGGATTGGTACTGATGCTTGGTGTCTGGATTGCGCGGCTTGTAGGCGATCGCGTACTGGTTGCGAATATCGCGGGCTATGTCTCGCGAGATCGTATTGACCTGGTCGAGCGTGTCGGGGAAGAATGCGGTGCCTCCGGTCGCATCCGCCAGGCTTTGCAAAGCCTGCCGACCCGGAGCTTGCGGTCCCCCTCCCATTAAGCCAATGGCGTAAACGGTTGGGCCGTTGTTCTGCTGCAAACGGCGCGTGGCCTCTTGCAACGTCTGCTGGCTCATGTTGTCCTGGCCGTCGGTAACGACCAGGAGGACCTTCTTGTCGAACTTGGTGTTGTTATTGAGATGGATGGCAGAGGCGACGATCGCATCGTAGAGAGCTGTGCTGCCTTGGGTCGATACTTGCTTAAGGGCACGGTCAAGCAGGTTGATGTCAGAAGTGAAGTCTTGATCGAGATAAGGATTGCGGCTGAAGTTGACCACAAAGATCTGATCTTGCGGGTTGATCGCGCGAATCAGGTTCAAGACCGCCTGATTGACCTTGTCTCGTTTGTCGCGCATGGAGCCGGAGTTATCGATTACGATCCCGACGGCTACGGGAACATCTTCTTTCCGAAACGATGTGATCGGTTGCTGGGAGCCGTCCTCGTAGACTAAAAAGTCATTCTTGGCGAGGTTAGAGACCAGCCTGCGGCTGTCATCCACGACGGTGGCCTGAAGCACGACTTCTTCAACCTGCTGCTTAAATACGAACATCCCGCTTTCATCGTTGGCGGGAGGCCCTACGGTGTTCGGGTCCTCGGTAGTGGGTTCCTGGGTCGTTGGTTGCTGCGCTGTCGGCGGTGTCGAGGATTGTTGTGCGGCCGAGTTCTCAGTTGCCGGTTGCGGAGTAGTCGTTCCCTGACCAGACGGAATCTGCGAAGAAGACTGTGGTTGCGCTCCATTGAGAGCGGCTGGAACCTGTCCCTGAGCAGGCTGGGATGACGTCACCTGTGCGACCGCAAACGCCGCCATCAAACACAAAACTGAAATCAACATGGTGAAAATCAGAATTGCCGAGCGGCAGCGCGCAAGTCCAACGGAATGCATGAGAATCCTCCGACCCGTGTTGGATGCAATTTACGGCGCCGGAGGAATGGACCTATTTGAATGGAAGGACTACTGGAGAATTACGCGACATCTACCGGGAACACCCGATGCGCGACTAGCTCATCGTGGGAAAAAAGGAGGGGCACACGGTTGATGTACCCCCTCGCCTGTCGTCTACCAGTAGGTGAAGTTCAGGTTGTCGAGATAGATGGCGTAACTCTGCTGCGCGTAATCTCCGTCCATCTGATAGTTGATCGTTACTCCGTACCATGACGATGAGGTCGGAGCGTAGGTGGCGTTGACGTTGTTCGGCTGACCATTGAAGGTAATGGTTTGGTAGAGCAGTTGATTGTCGGAGGTGCGCTGCACCTGGATGGTCAGGTGATTCCACGCGTTTTCGTTGGGGTTGCAGGAGATCCCCGTCGACGCCCATGCGTTCGCCTGGTTATTCCAAATCTGCCATTCGTGTCCGCCCATGACGGTGCATTGGTGACCCCATATGAAGGAATAGCCATCGACGAACTGGTTGATGTCGAACTCCAGCGATTGCGCAACGTCGAGGTTGGTACCGTAAAACCAGACGTCATAGATGAAGTTGTGAGTGTTGGGCACGATCTGGTGGCTCTGATCGAGGATCGGCGAGCCGTCGCCAAGCAGGTGCACGTTCCACAAAACGTCGGAATAATCGGTGGTGCCGCCAATATCAAACTCCATGGCGTCGCCACTCAACGAAGGTGAGCTTACCCCCTGCTTGGTCCACCAAGTGGTTTGCGGGCCGCTCGGACTACAGGTCGAGCAGATGCCGTAATCGGGCGGAAGCTCGATGTAACCGGTCCACCCGGCGCCGCCCTGGATGTTAGAGATGACGTTGCCTCCGGAGCTAACCGTGAAGGTGACAGGTGTGGTTGCGGCGCCTCCACAATAGTCCCACTCCTCGACCGTGGCATGGTACGTACCGGGGCCGAGAGACAAAGTGGTATTCAGCTTCGACCCGCTAACCTCGTAGGCGAGTTGGTTCGGTCCACTATAAATTCCCATCGACGCTACGCCTTTGGGGCAAGACGAGGTCGCGCTTGCGGTAAATGGAACCGGCGAGTTGACCGTACTGTTATTGGAGGGCGATGTCACCTGCACCTGGGATGCACTGCTGACTGTAACGGTAATGGGCGTGGTTGCCGCCCCGCCGCAGTAGTCCCACTCTTCGACAACCGTGTTGTAGGTTCCGGAAGCCAGGCTAAGGTTGGTGTTCAGGCTGGCTCCGTTGACCTGATAGGCGAGCTGGTTCGGAGCGGTGTAAATGCCCATGGCCGCAACTCCCTTAGGGCAGGATGAGGACGCGGTAGCCACGAAGTTGACGGGCGAACCGGCCTTACTGTCATTGGTCGGCGCGACCACGTTGACCTGGGACTGGTTCGAAACCGTGATGGTGACCGGAACCTTGGAAGCACCGCCGCAATAATCCCATTCCTGGACGACGGTGTTGTAGGTCCCGGGACTCAGACTGAGACTCGTATTGAGGCTGGAACCATTGGCGGTATAGGCCAGGACGCCTGGGGCGGTATAAATGCCCATGGATGCTACGCCCTCCGCACAACTCGAGGTCGCCGAAGCGACGTAATGCACGGGTGATTGAACGGTGGCGCCGGCGGTGGGGGAATTAACGGCAACACCTGCAAATGCTGCAGAGATTGAGGCCAAGAGGAAGAACAGGGTCGATAAGACGCACTTCTGCATATAGCTTTATCTCCGTCGGGTGGATTGCCCTGAGGCTCAAGCGCTATACGCAATGGCGCATAGCGGGGGAACGCCTGGGATTAGCTCAGAAGTGGCGGACTGGGCGCAGTTTCAACCAGAAATCGAACGCGCGCACCGTTCAGCCTTGGCAACGGGCAGAAACGCGGTCAGAAAAGTTTGGTTGGAAAGTTGTGCAAGCATACCATAAAGGCTGTAGTTTCGCGAAATAAAAACTGTATTCGAAGGGCTCAGGAAGTTTTAAATCTCTTCAAAGTGGCGTCTAAAGAACGTTGCATTGGCCGGTGCCCGGAATGTGGACAACAGAAGGAGTCTGCAGCGGATTCCCTGCTGCTTGCATCCATACGGAGAGGCCACGGAAATGGCAAAGTTGCTGGGGGTGAACGGGTGAGTATGCTCCGAATTCTAATCGCCGACGATCACGACCTGGCGCGCAAGGGGATCCGCTGCCTCCTCGAAGATCACCCCGGCTGGGAGGTTTGCGGGGAGGCGAAGGATGGACGGGAGGCGGTCGAGTTCTCCAGCCAACTGAAGCCGAACATAGTGCTGATGGACATCGCCATGCCCGGCTTGAACGGTCTTGATGCGGCGCGGCAAATCCTCGCCACCCAGCCTCAGATAAGCGTTCTGATCCTGACCATGCATGATTCCGAACAGGTTGTGCGCGAAGTGCTTGCGGTTGGGGCACGGGGCTTTTTACTCAAATCTGACTCTGGCCGGGAACTGGTTTCCGCGGTCGAAGCATTACAGCAACATCGGACATTTTTCACTTCGCGGGTGACGCAGATGGTTCTGGACGGCTACCTGCATCCGAACCCAAAACCCGACCAACCCTGTCGACGCATCCTGACGCCCAGGGAGCGCGAAGTAATTCAGCTTCTCGCGGAAGGAAAGACGACGAAAGAAGTCGCGGCCACACTCCATCTAAGCGTCAAAACGGCGGAGACTCACCGCACTAACCTGATGCGCAAACTCAACCTGCATTCGGTGGCGGACCTGACTCTCTATGCGGTACGAAACAGCATCGTTCACGTATATTGAGGGCCGCTCGGTTCCGCGAGCCGCAACCCGAGCGACTCGCTGGATAAGGTAAGACCGTCTTGGCTCTGGGGTCTTTACTGGATTACTGCGGCGACACGGCTCCGCCTAAACTGGTCGTGTGATTACTCTCGTGGGATAAGTCACGTGCTGCGGGGAATTCCAAACTCATGCTCTGGGCCATTGCCGTTTTCCTTTTGATCTGTTGGATCCTGGGAATCCTGGGCTCGATCCAGTTCGGCGGATCCGTCCATATTTTGCTGTTACTAGCGGCGCTCGCACTCCTCATCGGCATGATTCGCGATCGCGATCCAGTTGCGTAAGAACAGAGGTATCTTTGTAAAATCAGAAACCATTGGAATCCAAGGAGGCAAAGGTGGACACGAAAAAATGTCAGATCTGCAACCGATCATTCAATTCCGACCAGGAACTGCGGGAACATCAAAATAGCGAGCACTCCGGCAACGAGCAAGGGGGGCCGCGCCCGAAGAATGAAGAGGTCTATGGCGATCCGCCGGTGCAGGACGAGCAGAAGCGGAAGAAGATCGCCTGATCGCGGAAGTCCGCCGACATCTGAAAGGCACCGCGCCGGAAACGGAATCGCCTACGGGGGAGTCCGGCGCGGTTCTCGGCCACTATGAGAGCGTGGCTCGCGACATTTCGTGCTCGACAAACCGGACTCTGCGGGAAAACCCGCGCCCGGCAAACCGGTCAGTAAATCACTTTCAACAAATCAAGCTGCCTGTTTCTCGTATGCCAGCGAATTCTGAAGCGCCTGCAGCGCATACATCGCGTCATCAAGAGCCTCATCTTCTTCGATGTTGTCGGCGCTTGAATTAAAAAGCTCCTGGGCGCGCTGAGTGATAGCACTCTCAGCGGCGGTGATTCTCCTCGGGAGTTCACGCCTGTCTGTCTCGAACAGTGCAGCGTGATAAAGCTGGTGCCAGCTTGCAACTCGAGCGGAGGAGTGATGTTGCGTCGTGTACATGGGTGATAGTCAGGTTAATACGGTCGGCTGGCGGTTCCAATCGGGTGAATACTGTAGACATTTTCTTCTACTCGCGGAATTTGCCGAGGGAATTCGCCTGCGAAAGCGTTCTAGCGAAGCTCTAAGGAAGCAAGCCGAATTGCAACAATACGAAGGCCGCTGCGGTCGGGACTCAGGTTGCCCAATACCGCGACTTGCTGGCCCTCGTATTGCTTCACATTATTCCGATCGCTGTCCTGATCGTTGAGGCGATAAGTTATGCCGCCCGCGAGTCTCAGGCTATAACTGGATTTTATCTTTATGATCGTCCCCGCGAAGGTTTCAGCTGAGGGCTGTTCTTGCGCTCCCGGTCTCTGGTCTGGAGGCAGCGGCTGGGGCACAGGCCGGGGTGTTTGCATTTGAGACCACGCGATCAAGTCCGGTCCGAGAAAGCCGGACGGCAGAGCAGGAGAGGGATCAGCTTGAACGCCCTGGGCAAAGATGGAGCCGGACAGCGCCAGCAGGAAAACGATTGTCAACAGCGGCGTTGTCCCGTACTTCACATCGCACCTCGCCAGTTATCACTTGTATCCTCGCTGGCGGAGAGCGTCTATACAGCGATGTCCGTAGCATTCCTTACTAATGATCGCAGAAAGGCGCGGGCGCGCTGCGCCTATGGAGTTGGATTAGGACCTACAGAAAAATCGGACTCTATGGCGGTCCGGTTTCACAAGACGCGGCAGGCTTCCTCAAATTCGAGACGCGGACTGCGCGGGAAAAGCTTGCTCTTGTCACCGTAGCCGAGATTGCAGAGAAAATTTGCCTTCCATTTGCCGTCGGGAAAGAATTCCGCATTGACCTTTGCTGCGTCGAAGCCGGACATGGGACCGCAATCAAGACCAACGGCGCGAGCCGCGAGGATGAAATAGCCGCCCTGCAGCGTGCTATTGCGAAAGGCCGTCTCTTCGATCAGTTTCTGATTACCCACAAAATAAGAACGCATGTCAGCGTGCGGGAATAACCGCGGAAGCTTGTCGTGAAATTCCGTATCGTAAGCAACGATCGCGGTGACCGGCGCCGCTTTTGTTTTTTCCACGTTGAGGGGAGCGAGCGCAGGCAAAAGCCGCGCCTTGGCCGCCTCGCTTTCGAGGAAGACGAAACGGGCTGGACTGGAATTCGCGCTGGTAGGGCCGAAGCGCGCGAGGTTATAAGCCTCACGCAGGGTCTCGACGGAAACGCGCTTGGGGAGCCACGCATTATGGGTGCGGGCCTGGCGGAATATTTGGTCAAGAGCCTGCTCGGCGATTTTTGTTCGGTGCGCGGCATCCAGTGCTTCGGTCATTGCGTGATTGCCCTCCGGTGTGTTCTTAGTATTCGGCATTGCCTTAAAATTCGATGCTTGGGCTCCGTTTTCGATTCGTCCCCATCGGAGCGGCGTGAGTTTTCCTCTATGTGACGTTTGTAGTAGTGTGTCTGACAGGCTGGCCGTTCCCTGCATCCTGAAGTTGATTGTTGGTGCGGTGCGGCGCCAGTTGCCAGTATCCACTGCACATCGAGGAACGCATGAGCTCTCGCATTATCGGTATCGTTTCGACCCTGATCGTTTCAATTGGACTTTTTTCAGCCCCAGCGTTAGGCCAAAGCTCGCCCCATACGGGCGCTTCCTCATCCGATACGCCCCGAGAAATTCCCGTATTTGACCTAAACGCCATCGACAAGACGATCGATCCCTGTGTGGACTTCTATCAATACGCGTGCGGGACCTGGATGAAGAACAATCCGATTCCTGCCGACAAATCGCGATGGGGACGATTCGACGAACTGGCCGATCACAACCTTTATACTCTGCGAGACATACTGACGGAGGCGCAGCGCCCAGGAAACCATTCGCCGGCCGAGACGATGGCGGGCACTTTCTATGACTCGTGCATGGATGAGAACACGATCGAGAAAAAGAGGACCGAACCGCTCGTGCCGGAGTTGAATCGGATCAACGGCATCAAGACCAATGCGGATCTCATTCGCGAGATTGCGTACATGCACCGCAACTCGACGCCCGCGCTGTTTGCTTTCTATTCCCAGCCCGACATGCACGATTCGACGGAGACAATTGCGACTCTCGACCAGGGTGGAATCACGCTGCCCGATCGCGACTACTACATAAAGGATGACGCGAAGTCGGTGGAGACGCGGCAGAAATATGTCGAGCACGTTCAGAAGATGTTCGAACTAGCTGGAGACGGGCCCGAAGCGGCTGCTGCAGAAGCCAAGACCGTTCTAACCGTGGAGACCGGCCTGGCGCGGGCGTCGATGGACCGCACGGCCCGGCGCGATCCGAAGACTCGCGACCACAAGATGACGGTGGCGGAAATCGCGGCGGCGGCTCCGAATTTCGATCTTACTGCGTACTTTGCCGACAACGGCTCGCCTAAGTTCAACTCTCTCAACGTGGGCAATCCCGACTTTTTCAAGCAGGTGAATGATCAGCTTAACAGCGTGCCGCTCGACGACTGGAAGGTTTACCTGCGCTGGAAAATAATCAACGATTATGCGCCGGTTCTGACCAAGGCGTTCGTCGAAGAAGATTTTCTTTTCAACGGCAAATACATGTCGGGGCAGCAAGAGATGGAGCCGCGGTGGAAGCGCTGCGTGAAGTCTACTGACACGCACCTGGGCATGGCTCTGGGCAAACTTTATGTCGACCGAACATTTGGCGCCGAGGGCAAAGAGCGAACGTTGAAGATGGTGCGGGCTATCGAGAGCGCAATGCGCCAGGACATCGGCCAGTTGACGTGGATGTCGGACACGACGAAACAGAAGGCTTATGAGAAGCTCAACGCCATCGTCAATAACATCGGCTATCCCGACACATGGCGCGACTATAGCAGCGTGGTGATCAAGCCCGGCGATTATGCCGGCAATGCGGTGCGTGCGGAGGCGTTCGAGGTGCATCGCTTGTATAGCAAGATAGACCGTCCGACAGATCGCAAGGATTGGGGCATGACTCCGCCGACGGTCAATGCACAATACCGCCCTCCAATGAACGATATCAACTTCCCTGCCGGCATTCTGCAGCCGCCGTTTTACGGCAAGCTGATGGACGATGCGGTGAATTATGGCGGCATCGGCGTAGTAATCGGACACGAACTCACGCACGGTTTCGACGACCAGGGCCGCAAGTACGATGCTGAGGGCAATTTCCGCGACTGGTGGACGGCGGACGACGGCAAGGAATTTGAGCAGCGCGTCGATTGCACTGCGAAGGAATATTCCAGCTTTACCACGGTGAAGGACGACAAGGGCGAGGTCAAACTCAATGGCAAATTGACGTTGGGTGAGAACACTGCCGACAACGGCGGGCTTAAGCTCGCTTACGTGGCGCTAATGAACATCATCGGCAACACGCCGGTGAAACCAATCGACGGCTACACTCCGCAGCAGCGCTTCTTTCTGGCGTATGGGCAGATCTGGTGCCAGAACGTGACCGATCAGGAGGCGCGGAAGCGAGCGCTGACCGATCCGCATTCTCCGGGGCGCTGGCGCGTGAATGGCGCAGTGCAGAACTCGGCCGCCTTCGAACAAGCTTTCGGATGCAAAGCCGGACAGCCCATGGTTTCGGAGAATGCCTGCCGCGTGTGGTAAGGTCGCTCGTTCGGAAAGTCGTCTATGCATCACGACGAATACACGGGCGGTGACGGACGCTTCCCTGCCACGCGCTGGTCAGTCATCGCAGGAATACGTTGCGAGGATGCAGGGGAGCGGAAGCGGGCGCTGGAGGCTCTTTGCGCAGCGTACTGGAAGCCGGTTTACAAGTACGTGCGCTTGCGCTGGAATCGACCCGCTCCGGACGCACAGGATCTCACCCAGGGATTTTTCGCCGAACTGCTGGAGCGCGAATTACTGAATCGTTTTGATGCCGGCAAGAGCCGTCTGCGCACTTATTTGCGACTGTGCGTGGATAGTTTCGTGATGAACGAGGACAAGGCGGCACGCCGCCAGAAGCGCGGAGGAGAGATCCAGCACGTCGCGCTCGATTTTGCCGGGGCGGAAGTGGAACTCACGCGCGGCGCCATCGATGCTGAGTCAATCGCATCGCCGGAATCGCTTGAGGAATTTTTCGAGAAGGAGTGGATACGCAGTCTCTTCACACTGGCTGTCGAAGACTTGCGCGCGCTAAGTACCGCGCGGGAGCGAGAGCGGGATTTTCTACTTTTCGAAGCCTACGATCTCGATGGCGAGGGCGAGATTTCTTACGCGCAACTCGCGCAGCAACACGGAATTGCAGTCAGCCAGGTGACCAATGCGCTAGCCTGGGCCCGCCGTGAGTTTCGCCGGATTGCGCTGGAACGCTTGCGGGAAATCTGCGGCAGCGAGGATGAATTTCAACGGGAAACCAGATCCGCGTTTCGCGGGGACAGCCGCTGAGCGCGTGGCCGCGCCTGTCACAGAAACGCCAGCCAAGAGTATTCTCCAAACTCTATGAGGTATCTTTCCGACAAGGCGCTCACGCGCCTGCGCAACAGCGCGGAGCTTCCGGACCTTAGCGGCACGCGTTACCGGCTAATCGCACAGGTAGCGCGTGGAGGGATGGGCGTGGTTTACGCGGCGGAAGACGAGCATCTGCAACGACGCATAGCTTTGAAGGTGCTCGACGTATCGGCCTCCGCCGGCGAACTGGCAAATCGCCTGATGCGGGAAGCGCGCGTGCTGGCCCGGCTAGAACATCCGGGAATAGTGCCGGTGCACGATGCCGGCACACTGGCCGATGGCCGTGTCTTTTACACTATGAAGTTTGTCGAAGGGCAGAGACTCGATCAATACATCGAGTCCCTTGCTTCGATTCCGGACCGCTTGCGTATCTTCCTGCATATTTGTGACGCGGTCGCTTTCGCACACGCGCGGGGAGTGCTGCACCGCGACCTCAAGCCCGCCAATGTAATGATCGGTTCTTTCGGGGAAGTCCTGGTTATGGACTGGGGACTCGCGAAAATCCTGACGGATGCGGTCAAGCCCGAAGCGCCGAGTTGTGATCCAGTGACTCAGCCCACCAATGGCGAAGCGGACGCTACGATGTTGGCGATCACAGGCCACGGAAAAATCATGGGCACTCCAGGGTACATGTCTCCGGAACAAGCCCGCGGGGAGAGCGAATTGTTGGATGCCCGCAGCGATATCTTCTCTCTCGGAGCGCTGCTGCGATATCTGCTCAGCGAGAAACTGCCAGGCTCGTCCACGCGGCTGGATCGCTCACTCGAAGCTATCTGTGCAAAGGCCTGCACACAGGAGCGCGAAGGACGATACGCTGCGGTGCAAGACCTGGCGGCGGACGTTTCGCGATACCTGAATGGCCTGGCGGTTTCCGCCCATAGCGAAAGCGTTTTCGATAAGATGGCACGTTTCTATCGACGGTACCGGTTCTTTATCTGGTTGATAGCGGCGTATTTACTGATGCGCGTGCTATTAATCATCGTGGTCAAGCATTGAGGCTTTAAAGGAATTGCCGATTCCGTTGTAAAGAACTCCAGTACAGAGAAACGGAGGGCAGCATGAACAAGATTTTGCTCGGTTTGCTGGTGGGTGCGTTGCTCGGTGCATTTGATGGTTGCACGGCCTGGTTTTACCCTGAGGTGCGCGCACAACTGGCGGGAATCATTGTCGGCTCGACTATCAAGGGTCTGATTGCCGGAGTTGCAGCCGGCATTTTTGCGCGCAAGGTAAATTCGGTCCCCCTCGGAATTATGTTTGGGCTGGCTGTTGGTTTCGTTCTTGCCTTCCTGGTCGCGTATATGCAGCATGACCACTACGTCGCGATTATCCTTCCTGGAAGCATCGTGGGGTTAATCGTTGGATATGCCACGCAGAAGTACGGCGCGGCTCCGGCGACGGCAGGCTAGCATTTTTCATCGCGAAGCCGATATCGATGCCTGCCGCGTGTGGGAGGAAAATAAACTTAGCATATCTACGAGCCACCACTCACGGCGGGTACGATCGAGATTTCAGATCCCTCGGCGACAGGGCTTGCGAGTCCGCCCGTATAGCGGACATCTTCGTTGCCAATGAAAATATTGATGTGTTGGCGCAGTTGTCCCTGCTCGTCGGCGATGCGATCTCGAACGCCGGGATGAAGCGTCCAGAGAGCCGATAGCGCGTCGACCAATGTTGCCGGGCAGCTCTC
Organism: Terriglobales bacterium; assembly: GCA_049511995.1. GTDB lineage: Bacteria > Acidobacteriota > Terriglobia > Terriglobales > Acidobacteriaceae > Acidiflorens. The sequence continues at coordinate 11,577 of JBEKXO010000058.1, read as the reverse complement.
GATCACCACTCTACTTTGCCCCGCCGTAAATTCGCGCAATGCACCGGGAATGTTGAACATGACGGCCATGGATCACCGCTTGCGCCGACCTGTCTTGCTGGTCGACGAAGATTTCGCACGAACTGAAGGCGCGGACGCTGCCTTTGACACCATGGGACGCGAATTGCCCGAGGCATCCTCGAAGACGGCGCTTCGTACGCAGACCACTGCCGGCAAGCCTTCAAGTATTTTTTGCCAAGTGCGGCCTTCATCGCGCGAAGCAAAAAGCTGCCCACTTCGCGTACCGAAATAAATTCCAACCGGATCGAATGAATCGACGGTCATGGCATCACGCAGGACAGTTTCGTAGGCGCGTTTCTGCGGCAAGCCGCGCGAGAGAGGTTCCCATGAGGCGCCGCTGTTGCGGGTTCGATACACTCGCAACCTGCCATCGCAAGCGCATCGGAACTCGTCGGACTCAACGGGAACGATATAAACACAGTCGGGATTTCTCGGGTGCATGACCGTGGCAAAGCCAAAATCGGATGGCACTCCATTCGCGATATCGATCCAATTCTCAGCACCGTTGTCAGACCGGTACACTCCCCAATGATTCTGCAGGAAAAGGCGCTCAGGGCGCGCGGGATGCATTGCGATCTTGTGCACACATTGCCCGAACTCAGGATATTTGTCGGGCATGAAGATAGCGCGGATACCACGATTTTGCGCGGTCCAGGTGCGACCGCCGTCGTTTGTTCTATAAACCCCGCCGGATGAAATGGCTACGTACATACGCTGGTGCTCGACGGGATCAAGCAAAATTGTGTGCAGAGCCAGACCTCCGTTGCCCGGCATCCAGCGCGGACGGTGTGGATGATCGAAGAGACCACGCACCAACGTCCAGGTTTCGCCCGCGTCGCGGGTTTCGAAAAGCGCGGCTGGCTCGACGCCACAATAGAGCACGTTGGGTTCCTCGGGCCGGCCAAGAGTGATCTGCCAGATGTTCTTCAGGGAGACGCCGCTGTCGGAGGGAAAACGAATAGGGGCCTGCTGCGGATTTGTCCAGCTCTTGCCGAAATCGTCGCTCGACCGCAGAAGAGTGCCCCAGTAACTTTGCGTCGAAGCCCAGATGCGGTGTTGGCCCGCGCGGCCGTCATAGGCCATCGCGTAAACGTTATGCCCATGAAAATAAGGACCACCTACCTCCCAACGCCTGCGCTGCGCGTTCGATCGCAAGATAAATGCTCCTTTTGTCGTGCCCACCAGCAGAAGAAAGTCACCTTTCCTGACCTGAGCATGTCGCACACTGTGCAAGACCGTCGTCTTCGGCGGAGTTAGATCAACGGTGGGAGCAGGAGAAACGATGGCACCGGACTGAACCGCCTCCAGGGCTGCTTGAATCTCACCCGCTCGCTGATAACGTTGCATGGGCTCTTTGGCCAGGCAGCGTTGAATAATCGCCCACAGGCCGGGAGGCACAGGAGAACCGAGCGGGGCCGGAAGTTCGCGCATAATGGCCGCGCTGATCTCAAAACCGGTTCGTCCCTCGAAAGGAAGGCGACCGGATGCGGTTTCATAGAGCACAACTCCAAGCGCCCAAAGGTCACTGCGATAGTCGCCCGCATCGCCACGCAGGATTTCAGGCGCCATGTAGGGCAAAGTGCCGCTTACGCTGGATGTTCCCTGCATGGTGGCGAAGGAACGGGTGGTGCCGTCGAATATGCCCGTTCCTAACTTTTTGGCGAGTCCGAAATCGAGAACTTTGACCAGACCGTCAGAGGTGACAACAATATTCGAAGTCTTTAGATCTCGATGAACGATACCGCGATCATGAGCGCGGCCGAGGGCGCTCGCGATCTGAGCGCCGTAGCGCAACACCGATTGCGCAGGCAATCCCGCATCCGCGGTCATGGCCCGCAGGGATTTGCCCTCGACGAGCTCCATTACGATGTAGAGTTCGCCATCCGTCTCGCCAACTTCGTGGATGGTGCAGATGTTGGGGTGGGCTAGAGAAGAAGAAGCGCGGGCTTCCGTAAGGAGGCTCGGGCTACCCGACGAATCGAGACGAGCATCCTTATTGACGATTTTGACGGCCACATCGCGGTGCAGGACTTCGTCGTACGCGCGATAGACGACTCCCATTCCTCCTTCCCCGATCTTGTCCACGATACGATAATGACCGAGCACCTGACCCACCACAGAACACTCCTTATCCCGCCCCATGCTAGGCTGCGCTTCGCAGTTCCGTCAACGCAGGCAACTTCACTCCAGATTCGAGAGCGTTGTTAATACGCGGTTAATACGCGCGGTGTTGAGATGGAAGATAGCACGCAACTTGGGCATAATATCGGTGGGAAGAAATAATCTCGGGGTCCGAGTGGATCCGCAGAATCACGGGTTAACTCAGGCAGGCAAGCGGAGGGACACCTTGAGGAAACGAATACTCCCCCTTCTATTTTGTTTTGTGCTGGTGGCAATCGCGACAGCGCAGCGCAAACCCAGCGCCGGTGGCCCGCAATCGCCAGACGCGACGCCCCGCGTTAAGGGGTCACTTCAGGGCCTGCGAGTCAGCGTCTTCGACACCTCCACCCAATCCTGTGAATTGCTTGATATTCCTGATGCGCCCGCTCGCGCGTTCCGCGATTATGTGGGTACAGTTCATCTGGTTGCTTCGCACTACGTCCTGCGCCAGAACCTTGGGCCAACTCTTGAAAATGTTCAGCATAGTTGCGATGTAAGTTACGATTCGGTTCACGATCCGAATCCTGCGGACTATAACGATTCGACGTGGCTCGATTCATTCTTCAGCATTGACGGTAAGCAAGTCGTAGCTTTGGGGCACATGGAGTATCACGGCTGGGAGCATCCCGGCGAATGCCACGTCCAGAACGACGATCAGTGCTGGTATAACGCCGACACATTTCATCTTTCAAACGATGGCGGCTATCACTTCAATTCGTTCGCGGCGCCGGCTAACTATGTCATCGGGCTTCCTTTCAAGTATGAGATTGACGCGGGCCCGGAGGGCTACAGCGTGGATACCAACATCGTCCAGGCCGGAGGGTGGTATTACGCGATGGCCACCGATTGGCCTTGGCCACCGAACTGTACGGGCGAAGGTGGACCGCATCCGTGTAGAGTGCAATTCGGCGCGGCGCCGATTCGCACCTCAAACTTGCTCGATGTGACTTCCTGGCGTGGCTGGAGTGGCACGGATTTCTCGGTTACATTTGTCGATCCCTACCTTGGTCCGGTCGACGATCCGGAAGCCCACGTCTACACTCCCGTCAACTATATGTGGTATGTAAATGCCATCAATATTCTGCAACCTTCCAATCTATTTGTTGCCACGCTGTGGGACCCGTGGAATACGGCTTATGGACCTGAAGGCCTGTATCTTTCCACGTCAACCGATTTGGTTAACTGGACACGGCCGAGTTTGGTCGTGACCCAGGAAGCCCTTCGCGAGCAGGAGCCTAAGCCGGGAAAGAGGTGGTCTTACGGTTACTTTTCTTTGCTCGATCCGACGTCGCCGGACGCGAACTTTTCTGAAATCGGCGATCAACCTTATGTTTATTACGTGCGGTTCGATAATGACAATCCGCCGTACGTTCGCGTGTTGTTCCGGCAACCGGTTCAGTTGACGCTGCATCAATAGACGCTCAAGTTCGGGCCAAACTCCTTAGGTGCGAAGATGAACGCTCCGATGAAACGTACGCTCCCTCTTTTACTTAGTTTTGTTCTGGCGGCAATTTCTTCCGCGCAGAGTCAGCAGAGCTCGACCGAGACTCCCATAATCAAAGGCGTACTCGATAGCTCACGCACAGCGGTCTTCGAGTCGCCGCAGCAGTCGTGCAACTCGAACGACATCCCAGACGCGATGGCGCGAGCCTTCCGCGATTCGACGGGAACGGTGCATCTAGTCGCGGCCAGTTCTGAACTCTTCCAAAATCTCGGCCCGACCCTTGACAGTGTGCAGCACAGTTGCGAGGTAGGTCACTATTCGGCGGGCGATCCTAATCCGGCGGACTTCAACGACCAGAGCTGGATCGATGACTTCTACACTTTTGACGGCAACAGGATCGCCGGGCTAACGCACATGGAGTATCACGGCTGGGCACATAACGGCGAGTGCACCTTCACGCACGGCGACAGTGGCTGCGAGTACGATTCTGATACCTATCACGAATCCGAGGATGGCGGTTATCACTTCAAGTCGTTCAACGCGCCCAACAATTTCGTCGCCGGAGTTCCCTACAAGTATGTGGAGAATGCAGGCCCCTCAGGCTATAGCGTTGATAGCAACATTATTGAGCTAGGCGGATGGTATTACGCCATGGTGACGTCATACCAGTGGCGTCCGGGCTGCTCGGGAGAGACCGGACCGCACCGGTGCCTGACGCCGGGTGGCGGCGGTCCCATGCGAACGCAGAATGTTTTCGATCCCTCTTCATGGCGCGGATGGAGCGGCACAGATTTCTCCGTGTCCTTTATCGATCCTTACCCGGGGCCAGTCGAGCGCCCCCAGGAGCACGTCTACACGCCAGTTCCTTACATGGACGTGGTGACTGGAATCAACCTTTTTGAATCGTCGGGCGTAGTCATCGCGGTTTTATGGAATCCCTGGGACAACGAATACGGTGCGAAGGGTTTCTATCTTTCCACTTCGACCGATCTAGTTAACTGGACCAAGCCGACGCTGGTGGCTACGCTTGATCAGTTTCTTGCTCAGGAGCCGCCCGGCATCTGGTCGTACGCTTACTTCTCCTTGATCGATCCAGCCGCGCCGGATATGAACTTTTCCGTTGTTGGCAATCACCCCTACCTTTACTACGTGCGGTTTAATAGCGATGGTTCCAGTCGCGACTTGTTCCAGCAGGGGATCACACTGACGCTGAAGTAATCAAGCTAAAGCTGAGCGCGCTTCATCGACGGGTTACGCACATCGCGCCACAGCGCTCAGTGCGCTGACGCTCTTGCGAACCACTCGTCGAACCACTCAAGCGTTCGCAGGGTGTAGTCGCGAGCGTCGGCGGGCCTCACGAATGCGTGACCCTCGTTCGGATAAACCACAAATTTCGTCGGCACGTTCAGAGTTCGAAGCGCGTGCCACCATTCGACCGATTGTTCCATCGGCACTTCACCGTCCCGATCGCCGACCAATAGCAGTGTTGGCGTTTTGACACCTTTCACGAAGTGCATGGGATCGCTCTTGGCATATACCGTTGGATCGTCATAGACCGACGCGCCGAAGAATGGAATCATCCATTCGTCGATATCGTTCAAACCGTAGTAGCTCAGCCAATCGGAGAGGCCGGCACCCGCTACAGCGGCGGCAAAGCGCTGCGTCTGGGTTTCAGCCCACATGGTCATGTAGCCGCCGTAGCTGTGTCCGAAGATGCCGATGCGCTTGCTGTCGATCGGATACCACTTCGAAACCGCGTCGATTCCGGCCATGATGTCGTGGAAGTCGCCGCCGCCAAAATCTTTTACATTGCCTTGCGTAAACGCCTCACCCTGCCCGTAGCTACCGCGCGGATTCGGGCAGAGAACGAAATATCCCATGGCCGAGGCCGGGCCCAGGCTGCGTTCGTCCCAATGCGAGGTGCACGCGGCTGATGGTCCTCCATGCACGTAGACGACGAGCGGATAAAGCCTGCTGGGCACGTAATCCTTCGGGAGCAATAGCCAGCCTTGAACCTGCGTTGTGCCATTCGTCCAATGCACATTTCGCATCTTGCCCCAAATCGGTTTAGCCGAAGCATTCAGGTCCGTGAGTTGTTTCCAATCGCCGATCGGGCCTGCCCAAAGTTCCGGCGCAGCGCTCGGTGATTGACGCACGACGGCAGTAATCAGCTGATTTCCGTTATAGGATCGCGAAACCCAGGCATGGCCTTCCGGCGCAGCCCACTCCTCGCCCGACCACAGTGTTTGCACTGCGCCTCCCTGAGTACTGACGCTGCCGAAACCCGAGTTCCCGTCGATGGTCTCAGCGAATGTAATGCGATCCGAAGCAGTCCACGCGATCGCATAGGGGGAGGCCTTGGTGTTGGGCGTGAGAACTCGCGCGACGCCGCCCGCGATTGGCACCATGTAGATGTCGCCGCCCGTAGAACCTTCATCGCTCATCAAGCCTTCGATGAATGCGACATTCTTTCCGTCGGGGGAGACGTGCGGGGCCGCTATCTGCAGCTTCGGTTTATAAATCTCGTGCATTTCGCCACTGTGCGCTTTTACCAGATACAGGCGCGCGATCCACCAATTCGAGTCGCCCGATCCATGCGCCGCGATTGCTGCCCAGCCTTCTCCGTCGGGAGTCCAGTCGTATTCGTAGACATAGACGTCGGCGGGCGTAACTTGCGTCAGATGGTCGTTGCTGAGATCGAGGAGCGCGATGCGCTGTTCGTAAATCTTTTCATCGATCACGCCGGCCAAAGGCGTCATGGGCTGGAGCGGACCGGCAACGCGTGGCATATCCGCGATAAAAAGGAGGGCAAGTTTCGTCCCGTCGGGAGAGAAGCGCGGGCTCTCAACATATCCTTTTAGGTCCGCATGTTTTATCGGAGAGCTGCCATCCACCACCGCAGTCCACACTTGCGCCGATGGGATGTCTCCTGGTAAGTCAGCGAGGAAGGCGATCTGTTTACTATCGGGCGACCACGTAACCTGGCGCAGCGCAAGATCGCCGTCCACGGAAATTTCTCGCACGGAGCCGCCCGTCGCGGATACGACCGTAAGCTCTTTATCAATGACGTAGGCGACCTGAGCGCCGTCGGGAGAAATGGCAGCCTGGTCGATCCTTTTCGCGTGAGGCAAAGAGGCGATCACGGCGGCGGCGCGAGAGGCTGAAGTCGCTTGATCTGGATTCTGCGCCCAGAGCGAAGCGTCGAAAAGCGACACTGCCAGGGCACATAGGACTGCCGCAAAACAAATCCGAGAGTTGGTCATTATTTTGGTGGCTGATTTCAAGTCTGATTTCATTTCCGCGCACATGGCCGTTGAGTATAAATGATATCCAACGTGTGCAGTCATCTGCGAACTGTCAGACCCTTCCACGAAACTGGATAATTCTTCGGCGATCGCGTTTGGACGGTCTGCCCGCGGGCAATTCTTCGAACTGCTTCATGGCCTTGCGCTCCGCCGCGACTTTCTGGCGCAATTCGCGGCTCTCGTCCGTCTCACGATAGAGAGTCTGCGCAACTGAGGCGGGGCCGCGTACCTCGCTGAGCAGCAGGACTTCGATTTGAAACTCGCCACCGTCATTGGTGACGCGAAGCATGTCGCCAATCTTTACGTCGCGCGCAGCTTTGGCGGGCTGCCCGTTCGATTGAATCCTGCCGAGCTCGCAGGCTCGCGCCGCTAATGAGCGTGTCTTAAAGAAGCGAGCGGCCCACAGCCACTTGTCGATGCGCACAGAGGTCATGATTCATTTTCACATGATTCTTGACCGCTGCAATTCAAACACACATATGTGCTACCTTCTGATCATGCGACGCCCCGCTCTAATCGTCATCGACATGGTGAATGATTTCCTTGCGAAATGGGCGCCGGTGCCGAAGCGCAAGCTAGTCCAGTCGATCAATGACCTCGTCGTTATCATGCGGCAACACGGCCATCCGATTATTTGGGTTCGCCAAGAGTTTGAGCCCGATCTACACGATGCGTTCCCCGAAATGAGAGCCAAGGGAATTCAGATAACGATCAAAGGAACAACTGGCTGCCAGATTGATTCCGAACTAGCCATGGCTCCCTCGGACCCTGTGGTGATCAAGAAACGTTACAGTGCTTTCTATAACACAGGCCTCGACGAGATACTCCATCGATTGCTGCCCGACGCGCTTGTCCTCGCCGGAATCAACACGCACGCCTGCGTCCGTGTAACCGCGATTGATGCGTATCAAAGAGACTGGGAAACTATTGTGGCATCGGACTGTGTTGATTCGTACGATCGAGAACACCACGACATTTCGATGAAGTATATGAAAGACAAAATAGCCGCCGTCATGAGCAACCAGGAAATCGGCTTGGCACTTGCTGCGAAGTAGGACCCTGGCGCCAGGAAGCTCGACCGTCCTCCCGATAAGCAAACAACCTGGGCAACCAGAGAGAGTATTATGCGGATGAACAAAAATATAAAAACGGAGCAGAGTAATGCCACCCGAGTCCATTGACTGGCCCATGCCGCCGCCACCACCGCGGCGTCGCCGTCGTTTCATTCTTGTTCTCGTGATTCTTGCCGCAATTCTTTTCGGCGGCCGGACGGCCTTGTCGTACTACGTCGATCTGCTTTGGTTCGGGTCGCTCAGCTACGCAGAAGTTTTCTGGAAAACGCTGAGCTTGCAGTGGGGAATCTTCGCGACGTTCACGGCGGCGACATTCATCATCTTGTATGGAGCATTTCTCACGTTGAAGCGGGCGCACCTTCCCGATTTGCCGAGCGGTCAAACAATTTTCATCGGAGGGCAGCCATTGAAGCTGCCGGTTGAACCTGTCTTGCGCGTCATTGCGCTCGGCGTTTCGCTTGTCATTGCCGCAGGCACCGGCGCGAGCATCATGGCCGATTGGCCGACGCTCGCGCTCTATTGGAATGCACCTTCGATAGCTGGTAGCGTCGTCGTCGATCCGATTTTTGGCAGGCCGCTGAACTTTTTTCTTTTTACCCTGCCCGCGTGGCAGCTGATCTCGGGTTGGTTGCTTACGTTAGCGGTGATTACCTGCGCGCTCGCCGCGTTCTTCATCCTTATAACGGGCGGAACGCGCGTTCTGGCCGGTCGCCTCAGCCGTTCTGTCATCCTGCCCTGGCGTGGGTTTTCTATTGCCTTTGCCTTCCTGTTGCTGATCGTCGCCATGCGCGTTTGGATCAGCCGATTCGAGCTATTGCTTGAGGATCACACAGTCTTCGGCGGTATAACCTACACCGACGCGCACGTCACACTTACCGGACTATTTATCGTCTGCGTCGCGTTAGTTGTCGGGGCAGTAATTGCGATCATCAATGCCTTGCGGTCTCCACGGGGCCTCGGCTTGGTGGCGGCCATTCTACCGGCCGCGATCTGTTACATCGCGCTACAGGGAGTTACCTGGTATGTCAGCAGTTTTATCGTCAAGCCTAACGAGTTGGTTCGCGAGCAACCCTACATAGCCCACAATATCGAATTCACGCGGCAGGCCTACGGTTTTAACCGCATTTCGCAACGCGAGTTTCCAGCCGAGACGACCGTCGAGGCGGCTGAGCCACAGAACAATCAGGCTACGCTGCAGAACATACGGCTGTGGGACTGGCGCGCATTGCAGGACACTTTGCGTCAGATTCAGGAAATACGCACTTACTACGACTTTCCCGACATCGACATCGATCGGTATAACATCGAGGGCAATACGCGCGAAGTAATGCTCGCCGCACGGGAGTTGAATGTCGATAAGCTTCCCGAGAGCAGCCGCAACTGGATCAACGAGAAACTGATTTACACGCATGGTTATGGCATCACCATGAATCCTGTAAATGGATTCACTTCCGAGGGGCTGCCCACGCTAATGTTGAGTAACATGCCGGTGCAGAGCACGGTGCGCGGCCTCAACGTGACTCGCCCGGAGATTTATTTCGGCGAGTTGACGAATACCGACGTGTACGTAAAGACGCGTCAGCAGGAATTCAACTATCCGCAAGGTCAGAATAATAATCTCACTTCTTACGAGGGCACCGGCGGAATCATCATCGGCAACTTTCTACGCCGCATTGTCATCGCACTCGATCGCGATGACCTGGGAAAGCTGCCTTTCAGCGATGACGTCAACAAGGACAGCCGGCTGCTGATGCGGCGCAATATTCGCGATCGCGTAGCGGCTGTGGCGCCGTTTCTCACCTATGATCCCGACCCATACATCGTGCTCGACGATGATGGACGGTTGTCATGGATCATGGATGCGTATACAGCTTCAGACAGCTACCCTTACTCGAGCCACTATCACCTCGGCAACGATCTTATTAACTACATGCGAAACAGCGTCAAAGTGGTTATCGACGCCTATGATGGCACGACGACTTTTTACGTGTTTGATACGGACGATCCGATCATTGCCGCCTATCGCCGAATTTTTCCCAGCTTGTTCAAAGATGCATCGGCGATGCCCGCTGGACTGCGCAAGCATGTGCGCTATCCCGAGTTACTACTCAAACTGCAGGCCGAAGTATACGGCCTCTATCACATGACCGACACAGAGGCGTTCTACAACCGCGAAGATTTGTGGACGGTCGCGACCGAAGTCGGCATGGGCGAAGGCGGCGCACAGACGACACAGGCGATGCAGCCAAATTTTGTGCTGATGAAACTGCCGGATGAAACCGGCGTGGAGTTCGTCGAGATTCTGCCCTTCACGCCGGCCAACCGAAATAATCTGATCGGCTGGATTGCCGGGCGTAGCGATGGCCCTGATTACGGCAAATCGGTGGTCTATAACTTCCCGAAGACGAAGTTGGTCGACGGACCGCTGCAAATTGAGGCGCGAATCGACCAAAATGCGCAGCTTTCCGGACAACTTACGCTGTGGAATCAGCAGGGTTCGCATGTGCGGCGCGGGGCGTTGCTGGTGATTCCTACGGGACGCGCCCTGTTATATGCGGAGCCGATTTACTTACAGGCGGAACGCAGCCCGATGCCGGAATTGCGCCTGGTGGTGCTGGCGCTGCAGGATCGGCTGGCGTATGGGCCTACGTTTGAGTCGGCGATGGCCGCGCTGTTTGGCGGCGCGGCTTCATCGATGAGCGCGCCGACGACCGCCACGGCTTCTGCCGAACCGCCGCGAGGCGTGGCCGCATCCCAGCCATCAGGCGCCACAGATCTGAACGCGCTGATTTCGGAAGCGGCTAGAGACCTTGCCGACTACCAGCGTCTTACGGCAGAGGGAAAACTCGGCGAAGCCGGGCAAAAACTCGAGGAACTGAAGCGCGCGCTCGACAAGCTGAACTCGCGCCGCTGAACGGATGGGGCTGAAGTCGAACAAGGTAAATACCGCTCAGGTGAGTTGCAAAGAGAGAGACGGCAAGGGTAGCGAGAGGCCGTCCACCTCAACCGTCCAGCGATCGCCTCGGCCTGCCCCATGCCCGGCGGTGAGCGTTCCGCTGCTGATGATTTCTCCGGCGCGCAAAGGCTCATCGGGAAATCGCCGCGCGATCGCTGTGCTGAGTTCCGCCAGGCACAAGGCTGGACTACGCAAAGAATTCTTGCCCGACCCTTCCTCGACAAACTCTCCATTTTTCGACACGCGCACCTTGAATCGCGGCAATTCCGCGACCAGCGCGGCAATCGCGTCGGGCCGCACCGGCACACGTTCTCCGACAACGAGGGCCGCATGCAATCCAAAGGACGCGACGAAATCGCTCGGCTGAAACTTCCATTCGGGAAAGGGACAATCGATGATCTCGAATCCGATCGCCAGCCAATCGGTGGAGGCGAGGGCCGCGCTGGCATCGGGGGCGTCACCTGCAATCGGCTCTCTTAGGCCGAAAACAATCTCGGGCTCAACCTTGAGCGAACGGGCATGCGGAACCGACAGAGTGCTGGAGTTGCCATTGCTGTAATGCACGGTGTTGTCATACAT
>JBEKXO010000057.1:0-23847 GCA_049511995.1 Terriglobales bacterium | reverse complement strand
TGGCCTCGCTGGTCGCCATGCTTTCGCTCGGCATAGGATTACAGCAACTAGCTTCACGCCGATTGCAAAAGTCCGGGCTATTTAACACTGTCGTGGCTACGTCCAGGCGCGACCTCCGCAACTTTCGCGAGCAGCGCGAGGATGGGCCGCCACCGGCGGAGAGCCCCTCGCTGAATGAATCGGCGCGAAAAGAGATTGAGCAAATCCCCGGCGTGGTCGAGGTCTATCCAGATATTCGGTTCGTTACGGATGTGCGCTTCACGGATGTGCGCTTCAACGACAAGCCCCATTTGACCACGGTCGCTGGCATCCCGTTCTCTGCCAAAAATAACAATGATGCTTTCGATGGAATGCAGGGCAGTTTCTTCTCTTCCGACGCGAGTCCGGAAGTCATCCTGCAAAAATCATTTGCTGAAGAGTTGCTGGGCATCACACCCAAGCCGGGCACCGACAACACAAGCGTTGCCGCATTGGCCAAGTCCCTTCTTGGTAGAGAGTTGACGATGCGCTATGCCGAGCGCACCGCGTCTCCAGCATCGGCAGGTTCTAGAGATAGTGCGGCCGATAGCGAGGCGTATTCGGTCGTTTCACGCGAGCGAGCGCTGAAGATTGTAGGACTAACGGACCTCGATCCAGATAGCATGCGCGGCACAGCACGGGCGCGCGTTTTTCTGCCGCTTAAGTTGGCGCAAGACCTGCATGTCATGCAGTCCAACCTACGCGACACTTCGGCGAACGACTTGCCCAGCTATACCTCACTCAGCGTGCGGGTGGAGGACCCCAATCAGGTCCCGGCCGTCGAAGATGCCATCAAGAAGATGGGTTTCAGCGCTTTTTCCATTGTGGACGCGACCCGCAGTATGCGCCAGTTTTTTGCCGTGCTTGACGGATTTCTCGCGATCTTCGGCAGCCTCGCCTTAGCGGTTGCTTCCATCGGCATCGTGAATACGCTGGTGATGGCCATTCTCGAGCGCCGCCGCGAAATCGGAATCATGAAAGCGCTTGGTGCCAGCGACGCTGACGTGCGCGGGCTTTTCTTCGCCGAAGCCGGCGCCATGGGTTTAGTCGGCGGCGCAGTCGGAGTCACACTTGGTTGGGCAATAGGACGCCTTATCAATTTCGGCCTGAATATTTATCTCGAACGCCAGCATTTTCCTTCGGCACAGATCTGGTCCGTGCCGCTATGGCTTGTGATCAGCGCGATCGCTTTTTCCATTGTCGTCAGTTTGCTGTCGGGACTCTACCCGGCATCCCGAGCTGCTCGTCTCGATCCAGTGCAGGCCTTGCGCTACGAGTAAACTCGTCTTATGCGCCAGTGTTTGCGATGGCTCATCTTGTTTTTAGTTCCGGTCTTACTTGGCCGAGCCCACGCTCAGGGCCGCATCGATTGCAACGCGCTGCAAAGTCACATCCTCGGTGAAACCATCCACTACTGCGTTATGTTGCCACCCGATTATGACGCCACGACTGGCGGCCATTCTCCGCGTCGTTACCAGGTGCTTTATTTCTTGCACGGACTCGGCGATAACGAGCAGACTTTGTTCAAAGGCGGCGGATGGGGCTTGATAGAAGACCTCCGTCAAAAAGGACGAATCTCCAGTTTTCTCGTGGTGGTTCCCGAAGGAAAGCGCAGCTTCTACATCAACTCCGCCGATGGCCGCGTGCGTTACAGTGATTTCTTTATTCGCGAGTTCATTCCCCACATCGAGTCGCATTACTCGATTCGTCGCGAGCGCTCGGCACGGGCCATTAGCGGTATGTCGATGGGTGGATACGGCGCGCTTCGTTTTGCTTTTGCCTATCCGGAATTATTTTCGTCAGTTAGCGCGCAGAGTGCCGCACTCATCGTCAATCCCCCGCAACACCCCAAGACCATGCCAACCCCGACACCGCTGAGCGGATTGCTGGGAGCGGTCTTCGGCAATCCGATCGACCTGCTTCACTGGAACCAGAACAGCCCTTTTGTTCTTGCGAAACGAAACCGGGCACTGATAAGGACCACGAAGTTGTCCATCTATTTCAACTGCGGGCAGGATGATGAATTAGGATTTGATCAAGGAGCCAGGGAACTCCATCGGCAACTTCAAGCAGAAGGTATTCCGCACGAATATCGGCTCTATCCTGGCAACCACGATGCTGCGTACTTTCTGGCGCACCTCGGGGAGGTGCTGATGTTTCACTCGCGCGCGTTTGCCTCGGGAAAGTAGTTTTGACGATGTTTTTGCGAAGCAACGCGGCCTACAAATTGACCCGTCACGGAGACGCCGTGTCTAATTAACTATGGTGACTGCTCATGCGAAAGCTGGAGGAGCCTCGGCTCCAAAATTGCGTGCCGTTCTGCCCTTAGTGTGGGAACTAGTCCGCCCACGGCGCGGATTGCTGGCGGTCGGTTTCGTTTTGATGGCGATCAACCGGGTGGCGTCCCTGGTACTGCCTTATTCCACCAGATACCTGATCGATAGCGTCATTATTAAGCGCAACATTCAACTGCTCAAACCGTTAGTGCTTGGCGTATTGCTGGCGACCGTTATTCAGGGAATCACTTCATTCGCGCTCACACAATTGCTCTCTAAGGCCGCCCAACGCCTGATCGCTGAGCTGCGACAGAAGGTGCAAGCTCATATCGGACGGTTGTCGATCTCATTTCACGATTCGACGAAAAGCGGGGTGTTGGTATCGCGCATCATGACCGACGTGGAAGGCGTACGCAACTTGATCGGCACCGGACTGGTCGATCTAACCGGAGGACTGCTCACGGCGGGGATTGCGTTGGTGGTTCTGTTTCGAATCAGCACGCTGATGACGGTACTGGCATTCGGGTTCCTGCTTTGCTTCGGACTTGCCCTGAAGAAAGCATTTCAGACGATCCGGCCGATCTTTCGCGAGCGCGGCAAAATCAACGCCGAAGTCACTGGGCGCTTGACGGAATCTCTCGGCGGCGTGCGGGTGGTAAAGGGCTACCACGCCGAGGAGCGGGAGGAAAAGGTTTTTTCGCGAGGGGCGATGCGTTTACTCGATAACGTCATGCGCTCACTGACCGCGACTTCTATCATGGGGCTTTCGGCGAGCATGTTGCTGGGCGTGGTGGGGGCCGTCATCATGTTTGTCGGCGCCAAGCAGATTCTGGCTGGATCGCTGACCATTGGCGGTTTTTTCACCTACACCTTATTCATGGGCTTCCTCATCGCGCCCATCATGCAGATCGTTCAGATCGGCACGCAGATTACGGAAGCGCTGGCTGGGCTGGAACGCACGCGTGAAATCCTGATCGAGCCTGCGGAAGACAGCGACCCTCGGCGTGTCGTCACTCTGCCGGCGATCGAGGGCAAGATTGATTTCGAGGCAGTCAGCTTTAGCTACGATGGTGCTCGTTCCGTGCTCAACGACGTATCGTTTCACGCTGCCCCGGGCACGGTGACAGCGTTGGTCGGATCGTCTGGGTCCGGTAAATCGACGACGATTGGGCTGATTTCTGCGTTCTATGTTCCAACCCGGGGAACGGTCCTGGTCGATGGTATCGACTTGAGCACAGTGCGGCTCGATTCGTACCGCACCCAACTCGGAGTTGTATTGCAGGAATCATTTCTGTTCGACGGAACCATTCGCGAGAATGTTGCCTTCTCCCGACCGGACGCCAGTGAAGAATCCGTGATGCGTGCATGCCGGATTGCCCGGGTCGATGAGTTCGCGGAGAGTTTTGCGGAAAAGTACGACACCATCGTCGGTGAGCGTGGGGTGAAACTATCGGGCGGGCAGCGGCAGAGGATCTCGATTGCACGCGCCATTCTGGCTGAGCCTCGCATTCTGATTCTGGACGAGGCGACTTCCAGCCTCGATTCCGAATCCGAGCAGATGATCCAGCAGGGTCTGTCCTACCTGATGCAGGGCCGCACCACCTTTGTGATCGCGCACCGTCTGTCGACTATTCGGCGTGCCGATCAAATCCTAGTGGTGGAACGGGGACAGATTGTGGAACGTGGCACTCACGAGGAACTCTATGCACTGCGCGGACGTTACTTCGATCTGTACACCAAGCAACATGGCCTGGAGAGCAACCTGTTTCTGGCACCAGGGGAGGGTGATGCGGCGCCGGTTGGCAAGGACGTTGCGGCGTCCAAACAGAACGGGAATGAGCTGGCCGTCGTTGATCCGGCCGTCGCGGATATAGTGCGATTCGTCCGCTAATCTCGATCGGATATGCGCGAGTGAATCGCTTTCAGGGCCAAGCCGCGGGTCACCGACGTAAACTCGTTTCCGCCTCGAATTCGCCCTCTCCATCGCGTTTCAGCGCACGTATCCTCAAAAACGCCAATTATCCACAGGTCGTGGTGCTCACAAAGCATCGACTGGGCATATACTTCGCCACGCGTAGAAGTATGCGCAAAGGAGACCTCCCCCGATGAACAAAGTAATGGAAGTCCTGCTAACTGTTGTGGCACTGGCTGGGTTGTACAGCGCAATCTCGACGAGCACCTCGGCGCCTGGCAATTCTGCCATTCGAGCGGAACGGGCCGTGGTAGTTGCTGATGGTAGCGACCCGATGCCCTTGTGCCGCCCCGGGCGATGCCCGAAGCAAGTCAAGTAAGTCTAGGAGGGTGAGCTCATAAGATCGAGACCGGCTACGCCGCGCTAAATAGATGTTGCAGAGCGGTCGAGGGATAGGTATGCTTCCGAGCGTCACGTGTGCGCAATGCGATGAACTGGTTAATGTACGTGAACTGGCTCGCCGGTCCGCTCTTGCAGATCACCCTTCTGATCTTCATGGTCCGCCGCCAGGTCAGCAGGGTCTTTCCCCGATTCTTTTCCTACATCCTGTTTCAGACCCTGAAGTCGGCATGTTTGTTTGTCGCGTACAGGTATTTCCCCGAGAACTACTTCTACGCGTACTGGGTCGGAAACGCCCTCAGTGTGATCATTACGGTCGCAGTGATGGATGAAATATTACGCAGTCTCTTCAGGGAGTATGGAGGCATTCAGATTTTGGGAACCACCATATTCCGATGGTCGTGTGGGCTGCTCTTTCTGCTTGCAATTCTAGGTGCGTGGTCTGGTAGCGAAGCGGGCGGAGACAGTGTCGTAGCGGCGGTACTGGCCTTTGATCGCAGCGTACGCCTGATGCAGCTTGGGCTCTTCCTGCTCCTGATGCTTCTTTGCCGCATTTTCAGAAATTGCTCGCGCCAGCAGGTATTCGGCATTGCGCTGGGCTTCGGAATCTTTGCAAGCGTTGAGCTGATCCTGGTCAGTTTTGTGATGTGGTATGGCAATAGTCAAGCCGCGATTATCAGTCTACTCAAGAGCACGGCGTACAACGCCGTCACTCTGGTCTGGATCGGCTATCTGAAACAGCACCCGCACCTGGTGCCAAAGGTCGAGGCAGCTACGAACGCGAACACTCTCGGTATGGCATTGTCCACGTCAACCGCGGTGTTGGATCCTGACGCAAGCTTTATGTTGAGGGTAGAGCAGGCGGTGGACCGGGTCTTGTCGCGCAGCGATTGGCCTAGACCAGATGCACAGGGACCTCGGATCGTCAGCCGCAAACCCAATCCGGGAGAGCGCAATTAAACCTAATTCCCGCCGGTGCGCGAATGATGAAGTCCACGGCAAAGCAACTATCTAATGCGGCGAACTGGCCTCCGGAGGAAGGCCAGATCATTTCGCTAAAATCTTCCACCGCAACCGAAACGGCTATTCTCAAAGAAGTGCGTTGGGGTTTGGTCTGGCGAGATTTCGTTCTTGAGGACGGACGAGTGATACCAGAGCACAGGATCTCGGGGTGCCCCCAGCCACAAGCGTGGCGCAAAATCAGTGAGGTCACTGACCAGGAGCGAGAGGAGTGTGAGGAGCGGCTCCTTTCGATGGCGGGGGCCGGAATGGATCCCCGCGAACGGGACCGGTCTTTCTGGGCGGAGCTGAACCAGTATCTGGCATACACATACCTCAGGTTCAAGCCGGCAGGGTCCAGAGTACAAGACCAAGACCAAGACCAAGAAAAAGAAAAAGAAAAAGACCGATGACGACTGGCCGGGAGCTGCAGTCTCAGGTCGAGTGAATAGAACGAGGTTTGGAACTGTGAATCGATCCGATGATGAACCCGACGAGCTACAGGTGTGGAGAGTGCTCTCCGAGGCTGGTCTGGTAGAGATACGACTCGACGAATTTGCGGAAAGAATCAGAGACGTCAAACGTATCGTCACAGTTCGTCTTCGTGAATTGCTGGATTTCAACACCGGCGTTCAAGAATGCGAGTCTGCGGCGTACTCGCTGGGTGCCTTAAAGGGATTAGAGTTGAAGTTGCTGGCGAATCCTCCGAAGCCGCCCGACCCATCGGAGATGTGATCTTGTTCAAGCAGATTAAACCCCGCAGTCATCCAGGCCATGCCTCTCCAACCACTGATTCTGCCGCGCGCTTTTCCACGCTGAGACGTTTTCCCGTACTCATTTTACTCCGTAACCACATCGTTGTGCACAAAACGAAGATCAGCTGAGAGATGCGGACGATGCAGTACTCTGTGGTTGAATGTCATTGCCCGTCAATAATGTGAGCCAGTTGCGCTCGTGCCGATTCCCAGTTGTCAGGAACATTGCTCCAACTGATCGGTGAGTAGGTATAGCTGCAATCATTCTTGGGATTCACGCATTGCTGTTCCCAAAGCACGCTCGGCACCATTTGATTGACAAGATTCGCGACCGCCGTGGGGTTGATGGCATTGGCGAGCGTGAGGTAGTCAACGTCCTGGATGCCGCGCCGCCAGTGTTTCAGACGCAGGCTTGCGATCGGGCCGCTGATACCGTAAGAATACGCCGGAAATACATTGTCCGTCCCGGGATAGATCAGTACACCGTTTCCATTGGCTGAAGTGCAGCTGACTTGCCCATACATCGGTATCTCGTTCGTGCATTGATTGTTCGGATTGCTTGGCAACATGCCAAAGGTCTGTGCTGTCGTAAAGAGGTTCGTGTTGCCCGGTCCCCCTCCTTGATAGCTGTCGTAGTAGGTGGATTCCCAGATGAACCAGCGATCCACTTGTTTCTTGTATTGGCCCCACGGCACTTCGCGGAATGACGTCCCATCATCCTCCGTTATCATGGATCCGGCGCCCGGGCGCATCCCATTGTAGGCGAAGAGCCTTCTTGCCGGCTCCGCCGCGAGGACAGCGTTCACGGCATCTTGATCCCGCACGGTATAGCCATTCACCCACCTCTTGCCGGTCCAATTTCCTTGGCTGAAAGGCCAAGTCGAAGTGGGATCGCTCAGTGCTGTGGGAGCGCTGACCAAGACCTGTGTTGCCATGGTGTGAAGGTTCTTGCCCACGCCCGTAATCTCGGACCACCACTTAAGCTGCGTTTCGAGGGTTGGCTTCGTTTCCTTACAGTCCACTTCGTCGCAAAGATAGACGAATCGCTCCGTGGATGGAGAATTCGCCTCGAACCAGCTTTCCCAGCCGTTGAATTGAGCCGTGAAGGCCTTCTTATTTTCCGAACTGCCTTCCGTCATTGATCCATAGGTACCGATCGAGAAGACATCCTGCCCCGCACCAACACCTGGTCCGGCGTAGCCATTGTCCGAAGTAAATCCGCTGCCCGTCAGGAACGGCACCCACTGCGATGCTGGTTGCAAATTGCCGAAACCCTGCCCAAAGTTATCGTCGATCATCGAAATCTTGTGTCGATGCGCTACGAGTATTTGGGTTTGCAGGGCTTGGATCGTGGTCCCCCCGTATCGAGGACTAACGTCACCATAGGACGTAACCAGCATCGTCTTTGAACTGGGAGCATCCGGAAGCACGAAGTTTCTGACGGTCAAGCTGATCGGCACGGTGTGGGTTACGGTGCCGTTTTCGCTGATCGTGACGGTGCCCGAGTAACTGCCTGTAACAGCCGTCTTGGGGATGTAGATATCTGCCCAGATCGATTGGTTGTTTGCGGCGGCAATGGTGAAAGTCGGTACCAGCTCGATCGGCACCGCAATATCGGGATAATATTTGTTCGCCACCGGGCGTTGGGTCCACGGGCAGCCTGTCCCACTCGGGCATTGCGCGCGTTGCGGAAACGTGGCCTCTTGCCAGGTAGCGAGCGTGCCATAGCCGTCGTTGCTCAACCCCAGAATCTGAAGATACTGAATGTAGAAAAGTTCGCTTTCCGTGCTCGTCCAATTAAACAGATTGCTTGTGGGCCTGGCTGCGTAACGAATTACCGAGCCGTTGGGCCCGTTGAGATTGCTCATGGTCACGCTGACGCCGGTTGCCGGCGACGTGGCGGATTCCAAGATGAGGTTAAAGTTGATGACTTCGTTCATCGCGCCAAACAACGTTATCGTCGTTCCATTCCACAAACTATTTGTAACGTCTTGCCCGCTGCTCGCCCGCAGTTCGTCCTGGGTCACCTTGTCTTCGCCGTCGTTCGCCCAGACGGCCGTGATCGCTGTCGCGGCTGGGCGACGCGAATTATCCTCCCACGAAGACTGGGCGTGAGCATTTAGAAAGCAGAGCGCTACGGCGCTAAAGACAATGCTCCCAACCTTCTTTGAACGGTTCATGGGTCCCCTCCTACAGTATGCTCGAATGTAAAAATTGTAGAACACTCCATCCGCGATGAGGTTCCGATGCCTCCCTTGAAGCCGAACACTACCGTCCCCGTACCCGCGCCTACAGAACCCTCCTCGACCGGGCCGCCCTTCGCGTTCTTGATGGCGGCGAACACATCGTCTTGAGTAATCTGCCGTCCACGAATGTCGCTCAGATATCCGTCGTTGGTTTCACCGACCAGCGGGTTGATGGATAGGACATCTTCGTTGCCCGGCAAAGCCAGCATGTAGCTGATGAGCGCGTCGGCTACACGCGGCACGCTTGTCGTGGATGTTAGGAGGATCGGGGTTTCAATATCTCCCATTTCGTCTACTTGAGTGGACCCGGCCAGCTTTCCGAAGCCATCGCCCACGAAGACCGCGCCCGGTACCTTTTCGCGGTACACATTGCCGGGATGCGGCAGGATGGCGGTCACGCCCGTGCGAACATCATCGCCACGAAGCACACTCATCATCCAGTTTCAAGGTTGAACCAATATCTGCTTCCCAAATATCTGCTTCCCAAATCTGAAACTTAGTTCCGCAACTTCCTCCAAGCTGATTTCTAGCCCGGAACAACTTCTCGTTTGCCATCATCGGCGAGGAGCGCGTCCGGAAACACGCTTTTGTTTACGGTCGCTGCGTTGGAAGCGCTTGCTCAATATCAAAAGAATCATCGTCTGCTTTCGGGTTTTCTTCGCGCAAGCGCTGCGCCTGTTCGGCCTCGCGCGCGGCATCATCTGGCTGACCCAGCGCTCTGTAGGTTTGCGCCAGAGTGTATCGAGCCTGCAGATTTTGAGGACGCAAACGAATGGCTACGTGCAGGTGCTCGAGGGCTCCTTTATAGTCCTGCTTGTCGTAGTCAATGCGGCCGGCGAGGGCTTCGATTAGAGCTCGTGTCTCTGGATTCGGGTCTGGATCCGAGTCTGCGGATGCGAGCGCCTCACCAATCTCTTTAGCGGCTTCGTCAAGCCGATCGGGAGTTGCGCTGAGCGTGGACTTCGCCAAATAGAAATAAACCTGCGGGCAGGTTGCACCCAGTGCAAGCGCGGTTTCGAGTTGGGCTTTCGCCTCATCCGAACGCTTCTGTCCTTCGAGCAGAATACCGTAGGTCACATACGTGGCAGGCCACTCTGGCCAGCGATTCTCAATCTGTTGGAGAATGCGTTCGGCGTCGCCCGACCGCTGCCCGACCGCGAATAACGCGGCCTGCAGCAAGAGGATTTCACTGTTGTCGGGGAGCGCGCGAGAGGCCTGATCCAGCAGGCGAATTGCTTCCGCGGGACGGCGGGTCCGAATAAGAAAATGTGCTGCTTCCGCATAGAGGTCGGCGCGGGTCGGAGCGGCGCCCAGGGCGTGCTGCAAATCGGCGAGAGCTTCGTCGGGCTTGCCTTCGGCGTCCAACACTTGTGCGCGCGCCAGGTAGTAGTCGCCTAAACGTTGTTTGTCCGGCACGCGCTCTAGCTGAGTCATGGCGGATTGGACGCCATCGGTGTGGAATAGAGCGATGGCCAAATCGAGTTGAACTTCTATCGTCGGCGCGGATGCGGCGGCGTATTGCAACAGCGGCTTCGCTTCGGCATATTGAGCGGCTCGCAATAAAGCTTGGGCAGCCTCCGCCGCGAGGAGCGGCGGCGGGTGCAGCGACTGAAGTTGCAAAGCAACGTCAGCGGCCTCTTTAGTTTGTCCCTCATCAACGAGCAGTTGTAAATAGCGGACGTTCACTTCGGGATTGTCCGGCTCTTTCTTAAATCGACTCTCTACCTCGGCACGATATTGCGCATAAAGTTCTTCGGGCGGAAGGCTCAAGAGATCGGCCATCCCCGGCGGCGGTACATGGTCCGCATGGGACGGCCCCAGCGCGCGAAAGCGCTCGAGCGCAGTGCGTGCTTCATCCTTATGCCCTGCGCCCATGTAGGCGCGGCTGAGATGGAGCAACACGGTGGCATTCTTGGGCGAAATTTCGACGGCTTTATTCAGCACCCTTTCGGCGTCGGCAAATCGATCGAGATCGATGTAGATTTTTCCGAGGCGATCGAGGACCAACGCGTTGTCCGGATATTGTGCGGCGGCGAATTCCAAGTCGGGCAGCGCTGCCGCGAACTCTCCCTTCTGGCAATGCAACGTACCCCGCGCAAACCGGGCGGGAGCAAAATCGGGTTGGAGCACCAGCGCCTTTTCGAGCTGTGCGGCGGCATCGGTCGGATCATCAGCAGACTCCACTACGGCAATTTCGTAATGTGCCGTGGCGTCACGGGGGTGCACATAAAGAAATGTTTCAAGCCGCGGCAGCCCCAAATCTTTTCGTCCAGACACTGCCAGCATGAAGGCATGCTCGCGCCGAGCTGTATCGTCGGTTGGCGCAAGCTTGAGGTAACTCTCATAGGCGGTGACGGCGTCGGCGTAATACCCGAGAGCGCTTAAGGTCTGTGCGAGTGTCAACTGCACATCGCGACGTGCGGGCTCCAAATGGGCAGCCTGGCCAAGCAACGGCAACGCATCGGCACTGCGCTTGAGATCGATGTTGACGACGGCGAGATTGTAGAGGGTGTCCACGTTCTGCGGTTGCTCGGCAAGAGCGGCCTGTAACACATCGTGGGCGCGTTGCCGATGTCCGGCGTGGAAGGCGGCAAGGCCGAGATTATAGAGCACGTCAAAATTGCCCGGCTCGCTTTCTAGCGTGCGCGAGAAAAAATCTTCCGCTTGCTGGTACTTCGCTACTGAAGCGAGCGCAAGTCCAGCCGAAAAAGTTAATTGCGCATCATGCGCGGCGGAGCTTGAGAACTCGAGGAGCAGCCGATTCGCTTCTTCCTCGCGACCGCAGAGATAGAGCGCACGCATCCGTAAGAGATTGAGCTGCGGCGGGGAAGGCTCGGATGTACGCAGACGTTCCAGATAACGAAGAGCCTCGGAGCCATTCTTTTGATCGGCGGCAATGGCGGCTAATTGGAGGTTGGCGTTGGGATGATCAGGACGCAACGCAACGACTTTGAGGAATGTCTTGCGGGCGGCGATTGTGTCGCCCGTCGCGAGTTCATGATTTCCAAAGTTATTGAGTAGCGGAGCGGAGCCTGGCGTGAGGGCAAGGGCGCGGCGGTAGATGCTGTCGGCCTCAGAATATTTCTTTTCCGTGTCGAGAACAACGGCCAGCAGTCCGAGCGCCTTAGCGTCCCGTGGCTGAGCATGCAGGATTTCAGTTAGAGTTGCCTCAGCGGATACGAGGTCCCCTTTTTGAAACGCATCGGCAGCGGCTGCGAAGCTGACGGAGGAATGATCCCCCGCGAAAATTGGCGCGGAGAGCAAAAACAGGGCCGCCGCGAGAAGCAACTTCTTGTCCAATTTCGCCATGACGAACCGCGGCTGCCCGCCTGATAGAGCGCGGCCCAGCTTTGCAACGGGCCGATCATAACATGGGAGATCAATACAAAGCGCAACAATATCGTTTTTTTCAAGGCATCAATAAGACATAATAGTGCGCGATGAAAAGAGCGATCGGTCGCGGTCGAGACGGTTACGGTCGTGACGCGCAATGAGAACGACTCTGCAAACCCAACTTCGCCTGTTGCTCATAGGGATCGCCGCGACGGTGGGTTGCTTTGCCGCAACCCCGCAAGCGGCAGACTGCGCCTCCTGCCACAAGAAACAGAGTGCGCACTTCCTGGCTACGCCGATGGGCAAGTCTCTTATTCCACCGGAGACG
The DNA here is from genome assembly GCA_049511995.1 of Terriglobales bacterium. Lineage (GTDB taxonomy): Bacteria > Acidobacteriota > Terriglobia > Terriglobales > Acidobacteriaceae > Acidiflorens. Next base: position 11,581 of record JBEKXO010000057.1, on the reverse strand, counting down.
AAGTCTCCGGGCAAAATCACACACGAGCGTTCGCATAGCATAATTACGATTGAATATCCAAATCAGCGCATGGTCCACCGTATCTCGGAAAGCGGGCTTACGGCGGAATATACAGTGCAATATCAAGTGGGCGGCGGACTGATGGGCGCCAGTTTCCTGGTGCAGATTGGCGATTATCTGTTTGAGTCGCCCGCTTCGTGGTTTAAGAGCTATGGATGGGATGTGTCGCCGGGCTATGCCGCGGCTCCGGTAATCGATTTCGATCGCGCGATGAGCGATGCCTGTCTTTTTTGTCATGCCGGAGCCGCGCGGTTCGTAGATGCTGATGGCCGGCGGCTTCAGGCGCCGCTCGGCTCCATCACCTGCGAAAGATGTCATGGAGCCGGCGAAGAGCACGCGCGGCACCCTTCCACTAAAAACATCATCAATCCCGCGAAATTAGCCGGCGCGGAGCGCGACAGTATTTGCGAGCAATGTCACCTCGAGGCCGCAGGCCGCATTTTAAATCCTGGGAAAACATGGGCAGACTTTCATCCCGGAGACGCGGCAGAACGAACTTTTGCTACTTACATCCTGAGCGGCGGCGACAATAAGGATGTTATTGCTGTCAGCCAGGTGGAGGAACTTGCTGAGAGCGAATGCGCCCGCAAGTCTGGGGGCAAGCTATGGTGCGTTACTTGCCATGATCCGCATGGCGCGACTGGAGCGGCATTTGGCGTGAAAATCGCACGCCAGCATGAGGTCCGCCGGATTTGCACTTCGTGTCATACGAAGTTATCTCCGGCGGCGCACCCTGCCGATCAAATTGAGTGCACGAGTTGTCACATGCCGAGCACGCCCACGACCAATGTCACGCATGCCGCTCTCACCGATCATCGCATCCTGCGCGGGCCATTAGAGGCCGCGCGCGACTCGGCGGAGAGGCAGAGTGCTCCGCCTAGAATCACGGCGTGGCGTGGACCGCCTTCCGAATTCCGCGATCGCGATCTGGCGCTGGGCGAGATTCTGGCGGCGGTATCGAAGAATCAGCCCGCCTTAGAAGAAGAGGGAGGTCGTTTGCTTGAGGCACTGCCCGAAGAACAGCGGAACGGAGATTTCGATGCGCTGTCCGCTCTAGAGGGCTTGATGCTGCAGCGTGGAAACTTGCCCGCAGCGGTCCAACTCGGGCGACGCACAGTGGAGTTGCGTCCGCAGAGCGCGAAGGCCGCAATGAATTATGGGATCGTTTTGCAGCGTTCGGGAGACTTGGCGGAGGCTGAGCGGCGATTCAAGCGAGCTATCGAATTGGATGTATCGTTGAAACCGGCTCACGAGAGGCTCGCCATTCTGTATAAGAGCCAGGGGCGGCGACAAGAAATTCTGGACGTGATCGACAATTTCCTGAAGTGGAATCCGCAGGACATTATGTTTCGGTTGCAGCGAGAACAGTTGACAGCTGCCCCCTAGAGGAAAAGAGAACTTGAGGGTGCTATTCGCAAGCAGAAACGAGAGTAAAGCACGCGCGATGCCGTTGCGATCGCAACAGCGTGCCCGTGCGATGAATTCTTTTGCTCCTGTCCTCGCTTCGTTTGTCGTGGTTGCGTTCGTCGGTAGCTTTCTTCTCTTGCAGGCTGCGCCGGCGCCCATAAGCCCAATCCGCTTCTCCTTTCAATCGATTCCGTTTCGTTTGGAGAACGACGAAACTCCTTTTCGGCACGTGCCGGCGGCGATGGCGGGAGGAGTCGCAATTCTCGACTACAACAAGGATGGACATCCGGACATTTTCTTCACGAATGGAGCCAACCTGGCCACGTTGAAGAAAGATTCGCCAAAATATTCAAACCGGCTTTTCCGTAACGATGGTCACGGTGTTTTTACTGACGTGACGAAAGAGGCGGGTTTGGCGGGGACGGGATACGACTTCGGCGTGGCTGTCGGCGATTACGACAATGATGGGTATCCCGACATTTTTGTTGCGGGCCTGCATCGCAATACTCTCTACCACAATAATAAGGATGGAACTTTCACGGATGTCACGGCGAAGGCGGGACTTAGCCGTCCAGACACGGAATACGGTCCGCTGTGGTCGATTACGGCCGTGTGGGTGGATGTCAACAACGACGGACTGCTCGATCTTTTCATCGTCAATTATCTGCAATGGAATTACGAAAACGAGCCGCGCTGCGAATATGCGGGCGTGGTGCAATACTGCCATCCGCGATCTTATAAAGGCCTGCCCAACCAGCTTTTTCTTAATAACGGAGACGGCACATTCACGGATGTCTCGGCACAATCCGGCATTCGCGCTCATATTGGCAAGGGCATGGGCGTGGGCATGGCTGATTACGATCTCGACGGAAAACAAGATCTGTTTGTCACCAACGACGGTTATTACAACTTTCTGTTTCACAATCTGGGCGGGGGAAAATTTGAGGAAGCCGCTTTTCAAACCGGTGTGGCGCTCGTAGACATCGGCGACTTCATCAGCGGCATGGGTCTGGACTTTCGCGATTTCGACAACGACGGTTATCCGGACATAGCTTTTGTCGCGCTGAATAACGAAACGTTTCCGCTCTATGAAAATACAGGGAAGGGAAGTTTCGTCGAAATCACAGCGAAGAGCGGAATGACCAAGGCGAGTCGGCCCATGTCCGGGTTCGGGGCGGGACTTTACGATTTTGATAACGATGGCTGGAAGGATTTATTTGTCACGCGCGGCCACGTCGATGCTCTCCCGGCACAGCATGAGGAGATTGAGCAATACAACACCGTGTTCCGCAATCCAGGTTTTTCGAATGCCGTCGCGGTGGGGCCATGGGTGCCGCTCACGGAGGAAGCTGGCCTCGACGCGTTTCCTTCGGCGCGGCATCGCGGTGTCGCGTTTGGCGATCTCGATGGCGATGGCCGCATCGATGTGGTCACGACAGCGTTGGGCAGGGATGCCGAGATCTGGATGAACCGCAGTCCGAACTCCGGCCACTGGCTTGATGTCGCGCTGGAAGGCACGCGCAGCAATCGCGACGGTATTGGAGCGCTGGTAAAAGTCGTCACCAAAAGCGGAACGCAATATAACCACATGACCACGAGCGTGGGCTACGCTTCGTCAAGCGATGGGCCTGTACACTTCGGCCTCGGGCCGGACGCAATTGTGGATACGATCGAGATCCACTGGCCTTCGGGGACAGTGCAGCATCTTGACCACGTCACGACAGATCGCGTACTCAATGTGAAGGAGCCGCGCTGACGGCGGCAGCGTCGGTGCTCAAAGTGGGATCGCCTTCGAGTTGGCGATCTTGCTTTTGTGGATTGGCCAGTAGATCGTCAACAATCTGCCGCTCGCGCAACCCATCCTCTGGCCGGTGTAGACGATAATAAATAGCCGCCAGTTGAACGTGCGCCTTGAGCAGGTTCGGAGCGTCGCGAATTATCGCTTCGAAATCTGCGGCCGCGTGTGCGTCATCGCCAGCCGCCATCACCGTCACTGCCATTTGATACCGCGCCATCAGCGAATGCGGATTGATCTGCAATGCTCGCGCGAGATAAACCTTCGCGTCTTCTAAATTTCCTTCCGCACGCAAAACCGTTCCCAGGCGCAAACTCGCGTCAAAGTCATTGGCATCGAGTTCGATTGCCTTGCGATAAGCCTCCTTTGCCCCGTATTCATCGCCGGTGCGCAGCTTTGCTATGCCGCTCAATGTGTAAGCGCCAGGCATGGTCGGATCCATGCGCAGTCCGCGGTCTAGGCTATCGCGTGCCTCGGGATACTTCCCCAGTTTCAATTGCGCCATTCCGGCGAGCATCCATGCATTGGCATCATTGCGGGCGGTCGCGACCCGTTGCATAAGTTTCAAACCTTCTTGCAGATTCTCTGCATGAATGAGGGCTTCTCCGAGAACAAATGCTATGTCGAGATTTTGCGGATGACTTTTTTCGAAAGGCCCGAGCAATTGGATCGCTTCATCGTAGGAGCCCCTAAGAACGAGACAGTTCCCGAGCAACACGGTGATTTGAGGATTACCCGGCTGTTGCTTCAGTGCCAGGCGATAGTTATCGGCAGCTTCATCGAGGCGTCCCAATTGGAGGAGGGCGGACGCCATGTTGGTGCGAGCGACGACCAAGCCTGGGTCCAGTTTCAACACTTGCTGATAATCGCCGATGGCGGTGGCGAGGTCGCCCCGTTTTTGCGCTGCCAATGCTTGGTCAAACAATATTTTTGATTTTGTATCTTGTCCCCAGCAGAGCGAGGCGAGAAGAAGCAATGCAAACGCGGAGCGCATCGCGACTAGCATACTGGATGGCCAATTACAAAAAAAAGCGGCGAGCCGAAACTCGCCGCCAGCTTATTTTCTCAACCGGTCAGAAATAAAGCTTTAGAGCAAGCTGTAGTATGCGGGGGGAGTTAGCTTGGCCCGTAATCTCCCCAAAGGCACCGCCATCTACAGTTGTGTTAGGAGCACCGAACTGCACGTGGTTAAAAGTATTAAAAGTCTCCGCCCGAAATTGTAGGTTGGCGCCCTCCCGAAATTGCAAAGGGAACTCTTTGAAAATTGACATCGAAAAGTTATTCGTTCCCGGCGCTCGTATATTCGGCAACACCCGGGGAGCGGTTCCCAAGGCATACGGCGCCGGTTTGGTTGCCTCCGTCGCGCACGCGCCGCAGGAGAAGAACGACGTGCCTCCACTACTCGGGCTCCAATTGCTAGCCCTCTCTAGTGGCGCGTTCAAGTCCGGACGTTGATTCCCAAAAGTAGGAACAGAAGTTCCACCGTTCAAATACAGAATGAGCGGAAGTCCAGTATCCCAGCGGTAAATGCCATTCAACTGCCAATTACCGAAGGCCGCGTCGACCCACGGGTTGATTCCTCCGCCAAAATGTTTGCCCCGACCGAAGGGCAAGGCATAGACCGCGGAAAACTGCGCAATCTGCGAAATGTCGTACTGCGAGAGCGTCCGTTCACAGGCAATGCAGTTGGGGTCCTGGATCTGCGCTAGACCCGATGCCCCACCAGATCCGCCAGTAATATATTCGCTGTTCCCGGCGATGGAGGCATTGTCGATACTCTTCTGGTTGGTGTAAGTGGCCAGGAACTGGAGGCCCTGGGAGAAGCGCTTCTCGACCCGCAAGCTGAACCCGTTATAAATCGAGTTGGCGATCGGTGGATCGACGTTTTGCAACAGATTGCCCCCCCATGTGGTTGTCCCATACTGCGGAAAGGGAAGATAGGCGTTATAGGCCGGCCACTGACCGCCCCAGAAACCGTTGCTGTATGGAGCTGAATTCGCTTCAACTCCCGCTTGGACCGCGGCGGGGATGGCCGCGCCGCCGTTCAACGCACTCGAATTGGTGACGAATTCGGCAGCAATATTATCGGGCAGGTGGTTGAGGGAAAAGTTGTCGCCGCCCATGTACAACCTGCTGCCTTTCTTGCCGATGTATTCGGCATCGACCAAGACATTCCAGCCGACCTCCCGTTCGATGCCGACGCTCCAGGATTGTTCTCGTGGCAGCACGCTATACGCAGCCGATCTTACCGGCACCGCCGAACCGGCTGAGAGTTCGCCGATACCGAACTTATTGCCCAGGCTGTTGCCGATTACGGTGCCCTCGAAAGCCGTGCTTGCGGGTTGACCCAAAACATCGACCGAGGCTGGATAAGCTTGAGGAAGGCCGCTAGGTTGAACGAACGCATAAGGGGAATTCTGGTCGTCATAGCCGGCGAAGCCGAATCCGCCGCTGCCGATACCGGCAGCGCCGCCTTTCGACGGATCATAGTAAATGCCGTAACCACCACGCAAGACAGTAAGGTTGTCGATACGGAACGCCAGCCCAATGCGCGGCCCAACCGCGTCCCAGTAAGTGTCAAACGGTGTTCGGGGATTGCCGTCCAGGCCGGCATACTCGAACGATCCCTTCAGGCCCGGCACGACGGAAGCGGCGTTGGGATCAAAGTAACTCATGCGGTTATGGCGTTCCGTGCGGGGCATGTCGACGTCGTAGCGCAAGCCCAGGTTGAGCGTTAATCGTTTGTTCACGTGCCAGTTGTCCTGGACAAAGCCGGCATACTGGAAATTCTGCGTGGCTGGCGAGGCAGGAATCGAGTAGGCATCCCAGCCGGTGGCATACCCGATGAGGAAGCTGGCCATCGAATCGCCGCCATTGTTGAACTGCTGGTCGGTAGCATTCTGGTTAAACTCCCACCGGCCGCCGGGAAGTTCCCACTGCGTAAAATTGATCCGGTGGCGTCGAATCTCCCCACCGAACTTCAGATCGTGGCCACCAATGGAATGCGAAACCGAAGCCACCAACTGGCCAACATCCTGGGCGTAGAGCAAAGATGACCAGGGTTGTCCGCCATAGGTTGCGTTGCTGTTGCCCGATGCGTAACTATCAAGCGCCAGGGCGGGTGGCGATGCCACGCCGGAAGCTGTCCCCAAATCCGCCGCCATGCCAATGGACGTGGGATCCCAACTCGTATCAGGACCGGCCGTTTTCGCATAGGTATAGATGTAACCCAAGCTAGCCGTAAAGAGCGTCTTAGGACTGAAGATGTGATCGTAGCTGAGAGCTCCAGACCATCCGAAGGACGTATTGGGTCCCTGGGTATTGGTGTCGAAGTCGGTGCCAAACAAGTTCGCCGCTTCCTCATTCCCCCAGTTGTGCGACACTCTGAAATTGACCTGATCGTTTTGCGTGAGGCGATAGTCCAATTTGACATCGATCCCATTGCCATTGCTGGTGTTGCCTGCGTTGCCGAGATAATTGCTTTGCCGCAGGTTGTAATTTGCCGCGCCCGGCAAAATGTTGGGATTCGGGATGAGGTTCTTCGCAAATATGGCTTGCACAACCGGGCTAAACAGATTGCCCACCACGCCGGGAGTGATCCAAGGGGCATTGGCATTGCCCGCGCTCGCGTAGGTGGCGAGATTATTGTAGGGAACGAAATTGTCGTGATAGGGATTCCCCCCCTGACTCTTGACCGGATCGATGCTGTACGGGTCGTAGATCTGACCGGATTGCAGGAGCGCGCCATTCGGGTCGACGCACTCACCTGTCAATGAACCCGACGTAGCAAAGCTTCCGCTGCCAGCTGAATCGCTGGCCGTGGTGCAGATTTCCCCAAGGTTGCCCTGGCGTTCGAGCAGTGTAGGGACGGCGAGCGCTTTCGTAGTTGGGGTGATGGTGCGACTTCCCTCGTAATCGAAGAAAAAGAAAAGCCTGTCTTTCACAATCGGCCCGCCAATCGTGCCTCCGAAGTCGTTCCAGTGGTATGGCGGATTGGGGATGCCTTGTTCGTTATTAAAGTAGTTATTGGCGTTCAGGTCGGTCTCGCGCCAGAATTCGTAAAGACTGCCATGAAATTTGTTCGTTCCAGAGCGTGTGACCAGGTTGATTACGGTTGCACCACTGAATCCGAACTCGGCGCTGAAGTTCGTCTGTTGGATTTTGAACTCCTGAACGGCGTCGACGCTGGGACTATAGAGCGGGTCCACAAAGCCGGAGTTCTGGTCGTAATTCGTAGTGCTCACCCCGTCGACCACGATGTCGGCCTGGGCGTTCCGGGAACCCTCGGAGACGAAATTGTTCATTGACGAATTAACGATTGTCTGGGCAGGGCCGTAGGTAGTGCCGGTCGGCTGCGAGACGCCTGGGGCGAGATAGGCCAGATCGCCGACGCTGCGTCCAATCAGGGGCAAATCGTTGACGAATTTTCTGTCAATCGTCTGTCCGGTGGAGGCGTCTTCTGACTGCACTTGCGCCGCGCCGCTCTGCGATACCTCGACGGTCTCGGACGTTTTGCCCACCTTGAGCGTAACGTCTTGCGCCATGTCGCCGTTCACGTTCAAAGTGATACTGTCGATCTGCTCCGCCGAGAACCCTACAGCTTGAACTTTTAAAGAATAGACACTAGGTTGTAGCGATCGAAAGAAGTAGCGGCCGGCGCTGTCGCTGGTGGTCTGATATTTGAAATTCTTAGTTACATCGGTCAAGGTGAGAGACGCCTTGGCGACGACTGCGCCCGATGGATCCTGAACGACGCCACTAATTGTTCCGCTGTAGAGTTGTGCCCATGCTGGACTCGCGGCCATAACCACGATAACTACGGTGAGCAATAACATCGAAGCTGCACGGCTAGTTTGCCTCATGGCAAATCTCCTCCTTGCAATAGTCCCGCAGTGGTAAGACCCCACACGAGCCGCCCACCTAACTCCACAAAAACCTTGGCTAAAATTGCGCCGACGAAACTTCGTCGGTCGCTAATAGCCTCAGGCATGGCTGCACACTTTGCAGCCATCGAACCTTGAGGACAGCGAGTCTGCAACAGTTCGATTCGGGTTGTCAAGCTAAAATAACGTTTTTGTATTAGATTTCTGAAGGTCTCCCCGAAATTTGGCTTTTTCGCCGTCGGCGAGGTCTTTTTCCGAACTCTCTTTTGGGCGATGATGATCTCGTCTGTGGGACGGAGCGGAAACGCGTAGGTCGCGCCAGTTCACATGAGTTACCCCTTTAAAGCATGCGGTCCACGGCTCTCCGTGTTTTCATAGGTTGCAATCTCTAAGAAGATGATTCGCAAAAAAGAGTAACTCGGCGGAATAAGTTAATTAGCTGCTGATAACCACCAACTTATGAGAATCCAACACGCATGCGGTCGCGGTTGAGGTGCTGTGCTAAGCTAGCGTCGATCTTCGATACTGCGGGACGAGGACTTATGGCGGACTATCAGGAGCGACGTACGAATCGCCATCGTGTTGAGCAAATTATCTGCGGCAATTGTCATGATGCAGTATTTCGATCGGGCCGTGCCAGGCGCTAGCAACGGGCGTTCTTTCGGCGATGATGTCGTGACGTTCGGTGGCTACGGGGTGGTTTTCGTTACGCTCAAACCTTAACCGTAAAGAGACTTCCTTGTTGAACCCAACGCAACGGTTCGGCGATGAATGTGCTGCGGGCCATCAAGAAAATCGTTTTTGTTCTTGACAAACAAGTATTCCTGCCTGAGACTTCCGATTTCCCGTCCTGTTCTATTTGGTGGGGAGATCAGGCGCCGAGGGGCTCGCATGAGAAAACTTGTTCGATGTGGCACACTTTGCGTCCTCATCTGCTTGACGCTGCATTTGGCTCTCGGAGACGATCATATCCCCTCTGTCGCGTGGCGGATTCCCATCGGACAACCGCCAGCGAATCCGGGCAGCAGCGAACCGGAACTTACTAACATCGATGATGGTTTCTGGCAGGGAGCTCCTATAGGCGGATTCGGCGCGGGCACTTTCGCGCGTACCTATCGCGGTAACTTCGAGCGCTGGCACGTGAAAGCGGGAGTCCACAAATATCAGAACGTTCCGGCGAACCAATTCGCGGTATTTGTTCAGCCTCAAGGCGGATCTGCGACAGCCGAAGTGCTCTCCACGCAACGGCCCCAAGGAAAGGCTCTCTCCGCCTGGAACTGGTCCTATCGCGCCGGAAGTGGGGAATACGCGGCGCTCTATCCGAAGTCGTGGTTTGTCTACCACTCTGCCGAACTGCCGGTTGCACTGACGCTCGAACAGTTTTCGCCGATTCTGCCCAATAACTACAAAGAAACCAGTTATCCAGTTGCGATCTACAACTGGTACGCGGAGAATCCTTCTGGCCAAACCATGGCGGTGTCGATCCTTTTTTCCTGGACTAACATGATTGGCTGGTTTCGCGACAGCTCCAGGAATTTCGCCAGCGCTTTAAATAATCAGAATAAGAACGTCTATCGTTCGGAACAGCTATCTAACGGAACCATGCAGGGCATTGTCTTCGATCGCGTCCGCAGCGGACCGGTCTCGGAGGAGTGGGATGGCCAGTTCGCAATTGCTGCGCTGGCCTCATCCGGAGTCGACATCACCTATCTGACCGACTTTGATCCGCAAGGATCGGGCGCGAGCGCTTGGAAAGCCTTCGCAGCGACCGGAAAGCTGCCGAATCAATCGATCGACGTGGCCAGTGCTGGCGAGCAGATGGCCGGCGCCATTGCAGTGCGTTTCACGTTAGCGCCGCACGAGAAACGGTCAATCCCGATGGCGCTGTCGTGGGATCTGCCGATTGAACAATTCGGAGGCGGCCGCAAGTGGGTTCGACACTACACCGAATTTTTTGACACTTCCGGCACAAATGCATGGGCGATCGCGCGCACTGCTTTGCAGAGCAGCGAGCAGTGGAGCCGTGCCATCGATGCATGGCAGCGGCCCTACGCGGAAGATGAATCCAAACCCGCCTGGTATCGCGGCGAACTTTTCAACGAGCTTTATACGCTGGCCGATGGTGGCACCGTCTGGGCTCACGAGTGGAGTGATCTTTCAGGTTTCAATCATGTCTCTGCAAAAAGTCCCGACAGCTTTTCCTATCTAGAATGTTTCGACTATCTCTACTACGGCACTTCGGACGTCCGCTTCTATAGTTCGTTTCCGTTGCTTAAGTTCTGGCCAGAGATTGAAAAGCAAGAGATGCGGGAGTACACAGATACGGTCGCCGAAAGTAATCCGCAACGATATCAATGGACATGGAAGCTGCAGCACGAGCACCAACTAGAGACCTTTCCGCGTAAGGTCGCGGGTTCCGTCCCCCATGATCTCGGGTCGCCCAGCGAAGATCCCTTGGTAAATCCCAATCAATACACCTATCAGGACGTTTCCAACTGGCGCGACCTGAACAGCAAATACGTTCTGATGATCTGGCGCGATTACGTGTGGAGCGGCAGCAATGACAAAGAGTTTCTGCGTTATTCATGGAACGCTGTCAAACAGGCCATGCAACATCTGCGGCAGTACGACACCGACGGCGACGGCATGATCAAGAATGGCGGTTTCCCTGATCAGACCTATGACGATTGGGTGGCGCGAGGAGAAAGCGCCTACTGTGGCGGCCTTTATCTGGCTGCGCTACGCGCCACGATCGAGATGGCGCGCGTACTCAGCGACAATGACACGGTCGCCGAATATGACGCGCTTTTCAAGAAAGCGCAGGCGGCTTACATCAAGAATCTTTGGAATGGCACGTATTTCAACTATGACCAAGGCAGCCCGTATCACGACAACAGCATGGCAGAGCAACTCGCCGGTCAGTGGTACGCAGATCTAACTGGCCTCGGAGACCTGGTTCCCGTCGCGATGCGCCGCTCCGCCCTCAAGCACGTCTATGACTACAACGTGATGATGTTTCACCACGGCGAAATGGGTGCCATCAATGGGATGAGTGCGGAGGGGAAGTTACTTCACGATAACAATCAGGTGGAAGAAGTTTGGACGGGGACGACTTTCGCTGTCGCCTCTACGATGCTTTCTCATGGCATGCGCGAGGAAGCGTTCCGCACCGCCAGTGGCGTTTATAACGTGGTGTGGAGAGACCGCGGCTATTTTTTTCGCACGCCTGAAGCCTACGACACGCGCGGCCTTTACCGCGCCAGCATGTACATGCGGCCGACCGCAATCTGGTCGATGGAAATGTATTCGAAGCCACCGGCGGGCACTGAAGTGAGCACAGCCGTTCCCTAGGCCCGACGAGATTGGCGCGCAACCTTCGCGGTCGATTCGCGCACCACGAGCTCCGGTTCAATTGCGATTTCGGGGGGATAGTCGT
>JBEKXO010000056.1:0-24735 GCA_049511995.1 Terriglobales bacterium | reverse complement strand
TGCGGTTCGAGGCAAGTATCGGGACGCTTGGATATGAGCTCATCAATGCCCGTGCGTGTGACTGTCCCCGTTGTTTCCCGGCTTCGCTGCTTTGCGGATTCTCGCGCTATGGCGCGCAATCCGGTCCAGATTTTGTCCCGCTACAACGAAGTCTTCGGCGACACATTCTGGATCCGTATAGGCGGCATCAAGGAGGCGATGATCACCATCGATCCTGCTGTTATTCAGCATGTGTTGAAGACGAATGCCGAGAACTACCAGAAATCCGAAATTCAAGTTAAGCGAATGGGCCACTTCCTGGGGAAAGGCTTGCTCACGACCCACGGAGAAGCCTGGCGCACACAGCGCCGTCTCATCCAGACGGGCTTCGATCGAAGGCAACTCGATGCGTTGTCAGCGATTATGCAGGACTCTCTTGCCGAGTCGCTGCGCGATTTCGACAGACAGATCCGCCGCGGCCCCGTGGACATTTACCCGCAGCTCATGAAAATCACTTTCGCGATGGTCGCTCGATCGCTATTTGGCGCGCGGTTGAAAGATGAGGACATCGATCTAGTCAGCCATACCATCTGCACCGTCCAGGAATTCATTGTCCGGCAAACCCTTCAGCCCTATTTGAATCCCTGGTTCGCCGTCTCGGGCGAACTGCGCAGACACGAAGACATGCGGACGCGCGCCGACGCCATTTTGCTCGAGTACATAAAGAAGCGCCGCAACGAACCACCCGGCCACGATCTGCTGCAGACTTTGATGGATGCGCGTTACAGCGATGGCAAAGGCATGAGCGATGAGCTCATCCTCAGCGAGAGCATGCAACTTCTGGTTGCCGGGCATGAAACATCGTCGAATGCGCTATCGTGGCTTTTTTATCTCTTGAGCTCGCGTCCGGATTGTCTCGAGAGGGTGCGACGGGAGTTTGACTCCGTGCTCGGCGACGCGCCCCTCAGCCACAGCGACGTTCCCAAGTTTGAATTTGCGACTCAGGTCATTCTAGAGGCGCTCCGACTCTACCCGCCGTTTTGGATGGTCGACCGCATGGCTGTTGCAGACGACCGCGTCGGCGACGTCGTTATACCGCACGGGTCGATGGTCATTGTGTATGTGTACGGTGCGCACCATGCTCCCCGCTACTGGCAGAATCCTGAGAACTTCGACACGGATCGTTTCACCAAAGCGAACGAGAAGCTGCGCACACCCTTCACCTATCTCCCCTTCGGAGCCGGACCGCGAGGCTGTATCGGCGGAAATTACGCGATGCTGCAGATCCTTATGATTTTGAGCGATCTGCTAAGAAAATACGATTTTCATTTGGCTCCAGGGCAAACGATCGAAGCTCGTCCGATGGTCATCCTGCGGCCGAAGCACGGGATCCGCATGACATTTACCAATACCATCGCTCACGCCCCGTGCGTCGTATGAAACGCGATCCGGGCTGGAATGGAGCGGCGGCCGTCCGGATCTCCTACAAGCCCGTTTGGGGAGCTCACGGGCTGACGACGACAACCCTGGGAATGAAGCGTTTTTTCACCATAATGTGGACTCACCACCGGTGGATTAGGTAGACGCAGGTTCGAAGTGCTTCACGAGTATCTGCTGAAGTTCGAGACCCACCTGCTCCCGTGTACCCAGATGCCTGGCGCGAAAAAAAGCGATCCGGATTGAAATATTGAAATGCGGATGCTTGATCACAGTCAGCCGAGTGCGCAGAGGGTGAGTCCGCAGAAAGCCGCCGCGTAGCATTCCCACACCCACATTTCCAGCAATGAGCGATAACTGTAAGCCGGGATCGTGAAGCTCGGCGGCGACGATGAGGGGAGCACCCAGCCGTTCAACCCGATCCTTGATCTCTTCCCGAACCAGACATCCAACTGGGTTAAGAACCCAACTCCGCCGATAAAATTCTGACTCTGGCAATTTCGAAGATTTCGTGCGAGACGAAATTCGCGCCTGAACCAGTTGCATGGTTTCATGCGCTAGCGTTGCCCCATTCAAATCGTCGGGCAGGGCCATTTCAGAGGGCAGGACGACGAGCGCCCCGTCTAACTCGCCAGCGTGCAGACGCGCCAGCAACTGGCAACTTATATCATTCGAAATACTGGGTTGCAGGAGAGGAAATCGCTTGCCCAGCTTGACGATAACCTTCGATATGCCCGATTGCGCCAGAGCGTGAGAGAGTCCCAGCCGAAAGGGACCGACCGGAATTGTCTTCCCAGAGGCTGAAGCTTTCAAATCGCTCAGGGACGAAAGAATCGCGCGACTCTTTTCCAGAACTTCGAATCCCGCCTGCGTTAGTTTTGGAGGCTTGAAATGGCGGTCGAGCAAAACGACGCCAAGCTCGACCTCAAGCCGTTGAATCCTGCGCGTCAATGCTGAAGGCGTAACGTAGAGATCGTTGGCGGCTCGCTCCAGCGAGCCAGCCTCAGCCAGGGCAACGAGAGCTTGGAGTTCCGCAAACAAGATCAGGTCCTCGCCAAAAACTAGAAACTACTCGAATATTGCATAATTAGCAAATTAACTATGAATATTATGACATTGACGCAATTTTGTTTGGGGGTCATTCTGATCCTACCGCCGCACGGTCGTCTTAGCGCATCTTGCACAGAGATTCCTTCTTGCTAGAGAAGGCGACGTTTAATTAAGAGTGAGACATGAGCATGGAACTTCGAATCGAGAATCTCTCGAAAACTTACAAAAACGGCGTCAAGGCGCTGGATAACATCTCTCTGACTATTCCAGCGGGTATGTTCGGACTGCTTGGTCCGAATGGCGCCGGCAAGTCAACCCTCATGCGCACGCTGGCAACCTTGCAGGAGCCGGACAGCGGGAGCGCGACGCTGGGCGACATTGATGTGTTCAAGCAAAAGGACGAAGTTCGGAAGCGGCTGGGTTACTTGCCCCAGGAATTCGGAGTGTATCCGCGCATCTCCGCGCAGGACATGCTCAGCCACATCGCTTTGCTCAGAGGGATCGCGACGGCGAAGGAACGACGAGACGTGGTCGCATGGATGCTCAAGCGCTGCAACTTATATGACGACCGCAAGAAGGCGCTCAGTGGTTTTTCCGGAGGGATGCGCCAGCGCTTCGGCATCGCCCAGGCGCTGATTGGCAATCCGCAGTTGCTGATTGTGGACGAGCCTACCGCGGGATTGGATCCCGGGGAACGCAACCGTTTCTACAATCTGTTGGCGGAGATCGGCGAGCAGGTGATCGTGATCCTCTCCACGCACATCGTGGAAGACGTGACCGATCTGTGCACCAACACGGCAATTATTCATAGGGGCCGCGTGCTGTATCAGGGGCCACCTCAAGACGCCATCGCTCAATTGAATGGACGAATCTGGCAAATCTCGGTCGCGAAGAACGAACTGAGCGACTACGAGCGGCGCTACCAGGTGGTCTCAAGCAGGCTGGTCGGCGGACGTCCGCTGCTTCACATTTATAGCGCGACGCCGCTTTCGGAAAGCTTTGTCCCGAGTGCGCCTGACCTAGAAGATGTTTTCTTCACAAAAATACGCTCGTGGAATTGATGCGCCGCTATGCTCTGGCATGTCGCGTGGTTTGAAATTCGCTTCTGGCTGCGTTCCTGGATGCTGTGGCTCTTCCTGGTTGTCATTGCCCTGCTGATTTGCGGCGCCATCAGTTCAGACGAGGTGATGGCTGAACTCAACTTTTCCAATATCTACCGGAATGCGCCGTTCGCCATCGCAACCTATTACGCGGCCATGAGTGTGTTCACGTTGCTGATGACCGCGATATTTGTTAATTCCGCGGCGCTGCGCGACTTCACCTACAACACTCACCAGATCATGTATTCCACCCCGATTGGGCGGCGCGACCTGTTGCTGGGCCGCTTTTTCGGGGCCACCGCGATTTCAGTGATACCTATGCTGGGAGTCTCTCTCGGCATTCTTCTTGCCGGACACATGCCTTGGGTGAATCTCGAACGCTGGAGAGCGGTGAGCTGGAGCGCGCATGTGAGAGGCATTCTGCTGTTTGCTCTGCCGGACACTTTTTTTACAGCTGCCGTTTTGTTTGCGGTGGCGGTGGTGTGGCGCAGGGATATCGCTTCGTTCATTGCGGCAATCCTTTTGTTCACGGGACGCGCTATGACCGGTGCGCTATTCCAGGATGCGCAATCGGAGGGCATTCGCGGGCTGCTCGACCCTTTTGGCTTCCGAGCGTTTGCCGCAGTCACCAGATACTGGACGGTGGCTGAGAAGAACACTCTTTTTGTCGGCCTCAGCGGCTTACTTCTGTGGAACCGTTTGCTTTGGATTGGAGTGGGGTGCGTAGCTTTCGCAGTCGCTTACTCACGATTCAGCTTCGCCGAAAGGCGTACAAAGAGCAAAACACCCGAACTGGGCGAGCAACTGGGAGAGGTATCGGCAGTGTCCACCGCGCCCCTTGCGCAGCTGACGCACTCGCCGTGGGCGAAGTTCATGGGTTCATTCACAATTCATTTTCGTGGAATGGCCAAGAGCACAGCCTTTGTCGTAATCGTGCTGATCGCTGGTTTCATTTGCGTTGTCGCTCTGGCCGCGGACGGCGCCCAGTTCGAGGGGAACGAGAGCTATCAAATATTTCCCGTGACTTATGCGGTAATTGATTTGATTCGGGGAGTTCTTGATTTCTTTTTGATTGTCATCATTGTTTATTTTTCTGGCGCCCTAGTTTGGAAGGATCGCGAGGAGCGCATGGATGAGATCGCCGACGCGACGCCCAGCCCAGAATGGGTTTCCTACGCTGCGCGGCTCGCTGCGCTCATTGGCATGGTGATGCTAATTGAGACCATGGCTCTGCTGGCCGGCATCATCGACCAAGCTGCGAATGCGTTTGGTCGCTTTCAGATCGGTCTTTATCTTCATGAGTTGCTGGTGCGGGGCGCGTCGACGTTTGTGTTTTTGGCGATTCTGGCTTTTTTTATCCACGTGCTGGCGCCCAACAAGTACGTGGGATATTTCGTTTTCATCGCCTTTTATTTCGCAGACATTTATCTATGGCGAGCGATGAACGCGTCTACCAACCTCGTGCAATTTGCGGGAAGGCCGAACGTCGTTTATTCAGATTTCTTCGGCGATGCGCCTTATCGAACGGCGTGGAACTGGTTCACGCTCTATTGGCTGCTCTTCTGCGTGCTGCTGGCCATCGCCACAGTGATGTTTTGGCCCCGGGGAAAGCAAGACCAATGGGGAGCCCGCGTGCGCAACGCGGCCTTGCGGTTCAGCCCCCGGTGGAAAGCGGCCACCGTTTTCTCTCTGCTCGCGTTCGTGGCATGCGGCGGCTGGATTTGGTACAACACCGAAGTATTGAATTCTCTTGCGGGGCCTGCGGACGCGAAGCGCATTCAGGCGGATTATGAGAAGAGTTATAAGCCCCTGGATAAACTGCCGCAGCCGCGCGTGCGCAGCGTGAAATATACGATCGACGTTTTCCCCTCGACCCGCAATGTGAACATACGCGGCGAGGAAATCATTTCTAACCCCTACCCGCACGCCCTGGATGAAATTCATTTTTCGCTCGACCCACGCTACGACACTTCGATCGAGATTCCGGGAGCTGCGCTTGCCAAAGACGACCAGCGGCTTTCCTATCGCATATATCGCTTCACCTCACCGTTGCAGCCTAGCGAAGAGCGCAGCCTGCACTTCACCGTGAAGAGCAAGAATCGTGGATTTGAAAATAATGTGAGCAATCCGCAAATCGTGCAAAACGGGACCTTCCTCAGCAATCTTGGCCCGCTGGTCACCGGCGCCAATTATCTGGCCCCCATCGTCGGTTACAACTACTGGCGCGAGCTGACCGATTCGGCGGACCGCAGGAAATTTGGCCTTGCGGAAGTTGACCTCATGCCTTCGCCCGAACGCAATTGCACCGACGATTGCCGCGACACCTATATCCCCGGGCATTCCGACTGGGTCGACATCAGCGCAGTTATCAGCACTACGCCCGAGCAAATCGCGGTCGCTCCGGGGTCGCTGGTGCACGAGTGGCAAGAGGATGGCCGTCATTACTTCGAATACAAGCTCGATCATCCGTCGATGAATCTTTTCTGCTTCGCTTCCGCTCGCTATGAAGTTGCGCTCGAGGATTGGAATGGCATCAAGCTCGAGGTTTATTACCTCAAGGAGCATCCCTGGAACGTTCCGCGGATGATCAACTCGATGAAGCGGTCGCTGGATTACTACATCAAGAGCTTCGGGCCATACGCGCACAAGGAAGCGCGCATTGTTGAATTTCCGAGAGTGGCCGGTTTTGCCGCGGCATTTCCCGGCACCATGCCCTACTCGGAGTCCTTCGGGTTCATCGCCAATCTCAACCATCCTGACGACATCGATACCGTTTTTTATGTGGTGGCTCACGAAATGGCGCACCAATGGTGGGATGAACAGGTGATCGGCGCCAACATGGAGGGAGCGACCCTGTTATCGGAGACGTTGGCGCAATACTCCGCGCTCATGGTCATGGAGAAGGAATATGGCCGCGATATGATGCGCAAGTTTTTGAGATATGAAATGGACCTGTACCTGAGCACTCGCGGCCAGGAGCGAATGAAGGAGCGCCCGCTGCTCAAGGTGGAGTACAAGCAGTTTTACATTTTTTATAACAAGGGAGCCGTCGCGCTCTATTACATGAAGGAGATGATTGGCGAAGACGCCGTCAATCGAGCGCTGCGCAAACTGATTCACCAGTATGCCTACGCTCCTCCGCCTTATCCAACGTCATATGCTTTGGTGGATGCGTTGCGGGAGGAAACTCCACCCAACCTGCAATACTTGATCAAGGACTTGTTTGAAGACATTACGCTGTTCTCGAATCGGACCGTAGAAGCGACGGCGGTCAAGCGCGCGGACGGAAAATATGACGTCACTCTTGCTGTGGAGGCGCGAAAATTCAAGGCCGACGCGAGCGGCAACGAAACCGAGGTTCCGGTGGATGACTGGATCGATATCGGCGCATTCGCCAAGCCCGCAAGCGGGAAGAAATATGGTGATACGCTCTACCGCGAACGGATGCACATCACCAAGCGCAATTCAACGTTTACGTTCGTGACGTCCCAATTGCCGGAGAAAGCAGGAATCGATCCCTTCGCGTTGCTGATTGACCGGATTCCCGATGACAACATGAAGGAAGTCGCCTTGCAATCGACGCCCACCCAGCACGGACAGGTTCAGTAGAGGAGCTTGCCATTCGGAACGAACCGGGGATTCCATCTTGCTTGCGAGTCGGGCGCCAAGGAAGTTATGTCCGCGGACGCAGTTTAAATAATGCGGGCCAAAAGTCAGCTTCTGGCATTGATCGCAGCGCTGAATCGCCCGCTACCAAAAAGCTAGCTCACTTTCAGCATTAGCTTGCCGTTGTTCTCGCTTTTGAAAAGTTTGAGGAGGGTATCGGGGAAGGTTTCCAGGCCTTCGACGATATCCTCGCGGGACTTAAGTTTACCGGCGGCCATCCATGCGGCCATTTCCGCGCCGGCTTGCGGGTAGCGATCGACGTAATCCATCACCAGCATGCCCTTCATCGAGGCACGATTGATTAGGAGAGACATGTAGTTACTCGGGCCAGCGACGGGGGCGGTGCTGCAGTATTGCGAGATCGCTCCGCAGATGACGATTCGGGCGCCGCGCGCGAGGTTGGCGAGCGCCGCCTCGAGAATCGTGCCGCCGACGTTGTCGAAGTAAACATCGATGCCTTTTGGACAATGTGTGCGGAGAGATCGTCTGACGTCTTCGGTTTTGTAATCGATGGCGGCATTGAAGCCGAGGTCTTCGACGATGTAGCGGCACTTCTCGGGTCCGCCGGCGATGCCGACGACTTGGCAGTTTTTGATTTTGGCGATCTGGCCGACTATCGAGCCGACGGCTCCGGCTGCGGCGGAGACGACGACAGTGTCTCCGGGCTTGGGCTCGCCGGTGTCGAGCAGGCCGAAGTATGCGGTCATGCCGGTCATGCCGAGGATGCTGAGATATTTGGGCAGAGGAACGATTCTTGTGTCGACTTTTCGTACTCCGCTGCCGTCGGTGAGCGCGTATTCCTGCACGCCGAATAATCCGGAGACGTGATCGCCTACGGCGAAGCGCGGATTGCGGGAAGCGGTGACGACGCCGACGCCGAGCGCGCGCATGACCTCTCCGATGGCGACGGGCGCGACGTAGGAACGCGCTTCACCGACCCAACCGCGCATGGCTGGATCGAGCGAGATGTAGAGGACGTGGACCTGGAGCTCGCCGTCGTTGGGCTCGGCGGCGGGTTCTTCGATGTAGGTCCAGTCGGTGCGCTTGGGCATTCCTACGGGACGCGCGGCGAGGAGAAACTTGTGATTGGCCAGGGGCATGGTAACTCCTTGTTTTCTTGCTCTCTAGTAATTGCGCGACTCAGACTGTGTAGCGTTCGTTGGCGAGCAGGCGCGCTGCGATCTGCCGGCGCAGTGCGATTGCATTCACGGGATCGTGGGTTGCGTATTCACGCAGGCGCGAAAGATTGCGACGAAGTTCGTTGCCTTCGGCGCTGGCGCTTAGAACCGTTCTTGAAGCGAGCTCGACGCGGGCGATGGCGTCACGCAGGTAGACGGAGGCGGCATCGGCGGCGTTTGCTCCGATGCCGGACGCGGTTAGTTTGCGGCTGCGCAAAAGGGCCGACTCCATGGCGAAGACTTCCATGATGATGTCGGAGAGGTTCATGATGATCTCTTGTTGCTGCTCAAGTTTGTCGCCGTGTTTCTCGTGGGCGATCGCGAGGGTGAGTAGAGCGATTGTTTTTGCATTGTGGACGAGATTCAGGTCCGCGTCGTTGGCGTCCGCGGGCTGCGGCTCGGTTTGATCGAGGACGGCGCGCGCTGCTTCGAACAGCGGAAGAAGGCCGCGGGACGCTCGTTTCAGCGGCATGCCGGTGATGACGAGGCGGTTGATTTCGCTGGTGCCTTCGAAGAGGCGGTTGATGCGCGAATCGCGATAGGCGCGCTCGACAGCATAGTCGCGATGGTATCCGTAGCCCCCGTGGATTTGAACACCTTCATCGACTACGTAGTCGAGCATTTCGGAGGCATAGACTTTGACCATCGAGCACTCGGCGGCAAACTCTTCAATGGCTTTGAGTTCCTGGTTGGGATCGCCTGTTGCCGCGCCGTGCATTTGATTTTCGATCAGTCCAACGACACGCCAGGTCATCGACTCGGCTGCGAACATGCGGATCGCCATTTCGGCGAGCTTGTGCTGAATGGCTCCGAATTCGGCGATGGACGCGCCGAAAGCTTTGCGCTGCTTGGCGTATTTCAAGCAGATGGCGAGAACATTTTTCGCGGCTCCGACACCGGCGGGGCCGAGTTTGAGGCGGCCAATGTTTAGGATGTTGAAGGCGATGACGTGACCGCGGCCAATTTCTCCAAGGACGTTTTCGACGGGCACCGGGACGTTGTCGAGATAAACGGCGGTGGTGGAACTGCCGGTGATGCCCATTTTGTGTTCTTCGGCGCCGCTGCTCACGCCGGGAAAAGCGCGCTCAACGAGGAAGGCAGTGAATTTTTCTCCGCCGACCTTCGCGAAGACGGTGAAGAGATCGGCGGCGCCGCCGTTGGTGATCCACATTTTCTGGCCGTTGAGGATGTAATGTTTCCCGTCGGGAGAGAGATCGGCGCGAGTGCGCGCGGAGAGCGCATCGGAGCCCGCAAGCGGCTCGGTGAGCGCGTAGGCGGCGAGCATCTCGACCTTCGCTAGCTTGGGCAGATATTTTTGCTTCTGTTGTTCATTGCCAAAGTAGACAAGGGGTAGCGTGCCGATGCCGGTGTGCGCGGAGTGCCAACCTCCGTAGGAACCGTCGCGGCCCAGGCGCTCGGATGTGACCATGAGCGAGGGGAGATCCATGGCCATGCCGCCATATTCTTCGGGGATGGTCATGGCGGTGAGGCCGAGGTCGACGGATTTGCGCAGCACGCTCAGCGCGAGGCCGGGCTGTTTTTCGCGAATCGCGGGCAGGTTGGGCTCGACTTCATTGGCCCAGAATTCGTCGACCATCTGGCCGACGGCACGATGTTCATCAGTCAGATCTTCGGGCGTGAAAATATCCTGGGGCGTAGAATCTTCGATCAGAAACGCAGTTCCTTTGGTTGTCTTGCGCGGGGTATCTGTTAGTGTGGTCATGAAAAACTCCTATGCCGACTTTTGAAATTGAAAATCTCAAATCTCTGAAACAGTACGAGGGACGCGAGTTTCCGCCGACCGAGTGGTTTGTTGTCAGCGAGGACCGCATACAGAAATTTTCCGAGGTGACGGAAGATTTCCAGTGGATTCACATGGACGAGGAACGCGCGCGGCGCGAATCCCCATTCGGTGGCGCGATTGCGCAGGGCTTCTTGACTCTGTCGCTGCTGAGTTACTTCGTCAAACAGGCGGTCAAGGTGCAAACGGGCGCCGCGATGACGGTCAATTACGGATTGAACAAAGTTCGTTTTCCTTCGCCGGTGCGTTCGGGATCGAAAGTGCGCGCTTGCGTGACTCTGCTTTCGGCGAAGGAGTCGGCGCGATTCATTGACGTGGTCTTCCTCGCGCGCGTCGAGAGCCAGGGCGCTGACGGCCAGCCCTCCACCAAGCCTTGCTGCGTGGCCGAGTGGCTGGTTCGCTATTACGCGAGGTGAGTGGGAAGTCATATCGTTTCGCTTTCGGCGGTGAGCCACGCGGCACGCATTAACGTCTGAATTCTTTGCGGCAACACGGCGAAACGCTGGTCTTGCGTTAATCCTTGCGCGTAGCGGTAATAAATCTGCTGAATAATGACAGCGACTTTGAAGCGGGCAAAGGCGAGATAGAAGACCATGGCGCCGGGGTCGCGACTGGTGGCGGCGGCGTAACGCTCGACTAACTGCGCACGCGTCAGAGTGCCGGGGAGCGTAGTGGGCGCGCTGCGAATCTCCTGAAAATCTTCGGGGTCTTGCGGATCGGTCCAGTACGCTAGCGCAGTTCCCAGGTCAGTGAGCGGGTCGCCGATGGTGCACATTTCCCAATCGAGAACGCCTATGATTTTTGTCGCGTCGTTGAGATCGAGGACCAGGTTGTCGTATTTGTAGTCGTTGTGGATTAAAGCCGATTCGTGGGTTGCGGGCATTCGCGCCACGAGCCATGGAGAGATGCGTTCGACTTCGGGTAGATCGTGGGTTTTCGAATTGTGGTAGCGCTCGATCCAGCCTTTGACCTGGCGTTCGAGATAGCCTTGCGGCTTGCCGAGATCGGCGAGGCCGGTTGCGGCGTAGTCGAGGCGGTGAAGGCGGGCCAGATTGTCGATGAACACTTCGCTGAGGCGGCGCGCTGTGGCTGGTGGAAAAGGCACGGTGGGTGGTGGATCGCGACGGATGATCAATCCGCGAATCGGCTCCATGAGATAGAAGGGCGCATTGAGAATCGACGGATCGTCGCAATAGAGGAGGGCCTTCGGCGCGAGCGGATAGGCGGTGTGGAGCTTTGAGAGCACGCGAAATTCGCGCGCCATGTCGTGGGCGGAGCGGACTTTGCTGCCGAAGGGTGGGCGACGCAGGACGAGTTCGCGATCACCGAGACGCAGCAGGTAGGTGAGATTGGAATGGCCGCCGGGAAATTGCTCGACGGAAACTGGGCCGCTGTTGCCTAGACGATTTCGCAAAAACGGTTGTAGGCGGGCGATGTCTAGCTCTTCGCCTGCTCTTACCGTTCCGGCTTGATCGCTGAGTGCGGCCATAGTGCAAGTCCTGATCTAAATTCCCGCTGCTAGCGGTACGTCAGCAAGCCGTCGCCGTCGAGATGCGGATGCGCGTTGAAAGTGCTCAGGGTGAAGCGTTCGCCTGAAGCTAGAAATTCACTGTACGAAGCGTTGCGCGACATCCAAGTCATTTGCAGCGCGTCTTCAGCCGAGAGATGCAGCGCACGGCGCATCGCCGCGCCGATGGGGCCAGCGGACGTGAAGACTACTGCGGTCGCTGACTGCGGAGTGTCGATCGCTACCTGGGCCAGGCCTCGCTCCACGCGCAGACAGAAATCATTCCAGGACTCGATGCCAGGCGCGTTGATTTCTCCAGCTACCCACTTGCTGATTACGGCTTCAAATAATTTTTGAAAAGTTTTGCGGCGGTCGGCGTGGTCGGTCGCCGCCTCGTATGCTCGGCGCATTTCTTTGATTTCGGGATTTTCACGAAGCAGCTGGGGAAGGCATTCGCGTAGCACTGCTTCGGCTTGATATTCGTCGAATTCGTTCATGATTTCTGTCTCTCGAAAAGCGATACCGGCGCTGCGATAGGCTTCGCCTACGATGCGAGCAGTCTCGCGTTGGCGCGCGCGCGGGCCGGAATAAACCCGGTCGAAAAACACGCCGCGTTGCGACCAAAACTGGCCGAGCAATCCGGACTGCACTTCGCCATTCGCACAAAGCTTGTCATAGTCCTCTCCAAGAAAGGACGCTTGGCCATGGCGCACCAGGATGATTTGGCTCATGCGCGAGAACTCGGTCGCCCCTCCGGGACTTGACTTATTTTTTCCGCCTTTCCCAGCGCCGAAGCGCTGGGCTAAGCTTGGCTGCCCCTCTGGGGCTTGCGCGACACCGGGCTTCTCTCGGGCTGCCCTCGACCACTCGTCTCTGTCTGCGCCGGCGCACAACTGGCTCTTCACGGCTTACGCGGCTGCGAGTTCCTCCTGACTTCTCCTTCAGGGCTCATGCGGCGGCTAGCTGCTCTTTATCAAAATCGGCGAAAGTTTTACCGGATTGCGCTAGGTGCTTCAGCAGAGGAGCGGGTTCCCAGAGCTCTCCATGCTGGCGATGAAAGTCGCAAACGCGCTCGTAGACCTTTTGCAATCCCACGGTGTCGGCATACCACATAGGACCACCGCGATGGGCGGGAAATCCGTAGCCGTTGATGTAGATTACGTCGATGTCGACGGCGCGCAACGCGTATCCTTCTTCGAGAATGCGCGCTCCTTCATTGACCAAAGCGTAGATGCAGCGATCGACAATTTCTTCGGATGAGATTTGGCGCTGCGGGATACCAGCTTCCGCGCTCCATTGGCGGACGAGGGCGGTGACCTCGGGATCGGGCGTTGGGCGTCGGTTCTCGTCGTACAGATACCAGCCGCGCAGAGTCTTCTGGCCGTAGCGGCCCATTTCGCAAAGACGGTCTTCTGCAAAAGGTTGGCGGATTCCCGGTTTTTCGAGGTGGCGATATTCTTTGCGGATGCGCCAGCCAACATCGAGACCGGCGAGATCACCGGTGGCCATTGGGCCCATAGCGTTGCCGAAGTCGACTAGAGCCTGATCGACGGACGGAGCGTCCGATCCTTCTTCGATGAGGAACTGGGCTTCGCGGCGATAGGGGCCGAACATGCGGTTGCCGACGAAGCCGCGGCAGTTCCCTACCAGCACTCCGATCTTGCCAAGCTTCTTGGACAGCTGCATGCAGGTGGCGATGACTTCTTTGCTCGACTTTTTTCCGCGAACAATTTCTAGCAGGCGCATCACGTTGGCTGGACTGAAGAAGTGGGTGCCGATTACGGACTCCGGGCGCGATGTGGCGCTGGCGATGTCGTCGACGTCGAGAGTGGAGGTGTTGCTGGCTAGAATCGCGCCTTTTCGGGAGGCGCGATCGAGATCGGCGAAGACGGTTTTCTTTAGTGCCATGCCTTCGAACACCGCTTCCACCACCATGTCTACATCGGAGAATGCATCGTAGCTGAGGACGGGAGTGATCAGGCGGAGGCGTTCGTCCGCGTCGGCTTGCGTGATGCGGCCACGCTGCACCGAGGTGGCATAGTTCTTTTTTATTTTGTTGAGACCTTGTTCGAGCGCGGCCTCGTCGACCTCTTTGAGCAGAACCGGAATGCCGGCGTTGGCAAAGACCATCGCGATGCCACCGCCCATGGTCCCTGAGCCGACTACGGCGACGCGGTCGATGGGGAGCACGGGAGTTTCTTTGGGGATGTCGGGGATCTTGGCGACTTCGCGCTCGCCGAAGAAAACGTGGATAAGGGCCTTCGATTGATCGGAGAAAAGACATTGGGTGAAAAGTTTCGCCTCGGTTTCACAGCCTTGATCGAATGGGAGCTTGGTGGAGGCTTCGACCGCGTCGATTGCCGCCAGCGGAGCGATCAGGCCTCGCTGCTTCTTGCGGGCTGTGTCGCGTGCGGCAGCAAAAATTGCCGCGGTGTCGGCAGCCGTTCCCTGCTTGGCGGCACGCTCGCGTGCTTTGGGCGCGGGCTTCGCGGCGACTTCTCGCGCGAAGGCGATGGCTCCGGCGAGCAGGTCACCGTCGATCAGGCGATCGATCAGGCCGAGGGTTGCTGCATCGTGCGCGGAGACGGGCTTGCCTTCGGCGCACATTTCGACTGCTTTCGCGATGCCCACCAGGCGCGGCAGACGCTGGGTTCCACCGGCTCCGGGAATGATGCCGAGCTTTACTTCGGGCTGACCTACTTGCGCGGAGGGCGATGCGACTCGGTAGTGGCCGGCCATGGCGAGTTCGAGGCCGCCGCCGAACGCCTGACCATGAATCGCCATGACTATTGGCTTGGCGCTGTCTTCGATTTTGAGAAGGAGCGGGAGAAGGCTTCGGCGCGGGCCGCTGGCGGTCATCTTGCCGAATTCTTTGATGTCGGCTCCGGCGACAAAGGTGCGGCCGGCACCGATTACTACTGCGGCTTTGACTGCGGAGTCGCGGATGATCTCGTCGATTGCCGCGCCGATTCCTTCGGATACGCCGGGACTAAGAGCATTTACCGGAGGGTTGTCGATGGTGATGATCGCGATCTCGTCGTCTTTTGTGACTTTTACTAAGTCGTGCGTTGGGTTGTTCATTGGGTGATTTCCGTTTGATATTTTTTGCGCAATTCTCTTTTGAGGACTTTGCCAGTTGCGGTCTTGGGCAGGCTTTCGCAAAACTCGATCGATTGCGGACATTTATAGTGAGCAAGGCGGGCGCGGCAAAATTCGATTAGTTCAACGTCGCTAACTTTAATGCCGGGTTTTGTCACTACGACTGCCCGGGGGACTTCTCCCCATTTCTGATCGGCGGCGGGAATCACGGCGGCTTCGTAGACGGCGGGATGCGCCAGCAATGTCTTTTCGACATCGAGCGAGGAAATGTTTTCTCCGCCGCTTACGATGATGTCTTTCTTGCGATCGACGATGCGGAGGTATCCATTCTCTTCGATCACGGCCATGTCGCCGGTGTGAAACCACCCGCCGCGCATGGCTTCCGCCGTGGCTTCGGGCTGTTGCCAATAACCGGCCATGACGCCGTCACTGCGGGCGATGATTTCTCCCATGGTTTGACCGTCGCGCGGCACATCGCTGTCTTGAGCGTCGACTACCCGCAGTTCGCAGCCTGGAAAGGCGTAGCCGGTCATCGCTTGGAGTTTGTAGCGCTCTTCGAGGCTGCATTGGATGTCAGGCCTCAGTTCGGCGTTGGAGAGCGATGGTGAGCACTCTGTCAGCCCATAGCCCGAATAACAATTGAAACCTAATGTCTGCTCGACCTCGCGGATCAGGGTTGGAGAAGATGCGGCGCCGCCGATGGTCGCCCACTGCACGCTGCTCAGGTCGTACTTGGCGCGCACGGGCGAATTCACCAGCGCGGCGGCCATGATGGGGACGAGAGTGAGCGCGCGCACGCGCTCGGTTTGCACTAAACGAAAAACTTCTTCGGGAAGGAAGCGCGGAAGCATGACGTGGGTTCCGCCTACGAAGGTGATGGTGTGGGCTGCTCCCCAGCCGTTGGCGTGGAAGAGCGGGATGGTGTGCAGCATCACGTCTTCATAGCGCGTGTGATGGTAGAGGGCGATGCTCATGGCGTGCAGATAGATATTGCGGTGCGTGAGCATCACGCCTTTGGGGCTGGCGCTGGTTCCGCTGGTGTAGAAAATTTCGGCTACGGCGTTTTCGTCGAACTCCATCACGTCGGCGCGGTAGGGAGTGGCGGAGGCTAGCATCTGCTCGTAGGTTGGATTGGAGAGCCAATCTGCCTGCGGCGTTGCCAGATTTGGCTGAACCTGGTTTGGCTGAACATCGAGTTGATGAAATGAGCGAACGGTGCGCAGGTCGCGGCGGAAGGAATCGACCAGGCCTACGAACTCTTGCTCGAAGAAGAGGAACGCGGATCCGGAATCATTCAGGATGTAGGCTAGCTCGGGCGCGGCCAGGCGGATATTGAGCGGAAGCAGGATGCAGCCGGCTTCGAGGACTCCGAAGTAAGCTTCGAGGAGGCGATGACAATTGAGGCTGAGGAATGCGATGCGATCGCCTGGCTTCGCTCCGGCGGCGCGCAAGGCTCCAGCTAGGCGGGCAGCGCGATCGCCGAACTCGGCATAAGTGAATCGCAGGTCCTGGCACACAACGGCGGTCTTGCGTGGAAATTGTTCTTGCGCGTAGCGAAGGAAGCGGACCGGAGTGAGCGGAATATTCATAGAACTAAATTACTACCAGGCGGTCTGGCCTCCATCGACAACTAGCACGTGGCCGGTGACATACGCCGATGCGGCCGATGCCAGAAACACCGCTGCACCTTTCAGGTCGTGATCGGAGCCGAAGCGATGCAACGGAATTTTCTCGAGCAGAAAATCTTTACGATGTTCGATGATCCATTCTGACATGTGGGTTGGAAACCACCCCGGAGCGATGGCGTTGACCTGAATATTGTGAGGCGCCCACTTGCATGCCAGGTCTTTGGTGAACGCGATGACGCCTCCTTTGCTGGCATGGTAGCCGATCGCTTGCAGTTCGGCGGAGGCTCCACCTAAACCCGCGACGGACGCAATGTTGATGATCTTGCCGGAGCCCTGCGAGACCATCGCTTTGCCCGCCACCTGACAAAAGAGGAAGGTTCCGGTTAAGTTGGTGGAGAGAACTTTATCCCACTGCTCGAGGGTCATGTCTTCCACCGGAGCTCCCCACGACACGCCCGCGTTGTTGATCAGAATGTCGAGGCGGCCGAACTTGGCGAGGGTTTCATCGACAACGTGTTGGATTGTTGCTTTATCTCTGACGTCGCATTCGAGGGGGAGGACTTGAATGCCTTGAGATCGCAATGCTTGCGCGGCTTGCTCGCAGCGCTCTTTCTTGCGAGCGCAAAGGACGAGATTGGCTCCCATCTCGGCCAAGCCTTCGGCCATTTGGAGACCGAGGCCCATCGAGCCACCGGAGATGATGGCAACTTTGCCGGTCAGGTCGAAAAGCTGTTTTGTGTTCATTGTGCAGTCGAGCTTTCGTCGCGGAAGCGAGGCGCAAAAATGATAGTTAATATCATAATAAAGTTGCTAACGTCAATGTTCCCTCGGCGGCTAAATAGAATGCTCAGAAATTCATGCAGGGCAGCGGTGTTTCCCCTCAGCGGCTGAAGCCGTCATTAAAAATAGGGCTCTTATCGCAGCGGTAAACCGCGGCGCCACCCAAAGGCAAATGCAAGAGCGGTAAACTGCGCCACCCAAAACCTTTCTACATCCTGAGTACAACTCTTCCTGATATTTCGCCGCGGCTTAGTTCTTCGAGAACTTGTTGAACATCGCTCAGCGGACGCGTGGTGACCTGGCAGTGGATGGCTCCGGCCGCTCCCATCGCTAAAATCTCGCGAAGATCTTCGCGCGTGCCAACAGCCGAAGCTTTGATATGAATTTCGGCTGCGGCCATCATGATTGGAGGAAAGGAAATATCTTTTGCGGGCAAACCGACGGCCAGCAATGTTCCGGACGGTCGCACACAATAGAACGCCGTGTCATATGCGGACTTGGATGCCGAAGTGACGATCGCAACGTGCACACTGCCAGAATTGCGCAGCTCTTTCACGACATTGCTGGTCGCGGCATTCAGCGTTCGGGTCGCGCCCAGCGATTTCGCAAGCGCGAGTTTTTCATCCGAAACATCGATCGCAGTGACTTCCGCGCCCGCGGCGCGCCCAATTTGTACGGCTAGATGGCCGAGTCCACCAATGCCGAAAACCGCTAGACGCTGGCCAGCGCGAATCTTGGCTTGCTTAAGAGCGCGGTGAACCGTGACTCCGGCGCAAAGGAGGGGAGCGGCTTGCTCGGATAGAAGCGCATCGGGAATTTTGACGGCATGGCTGGCGGGAGCCTTCGCGTACTCCGCGTATCCACCATCGACCATGACGCCGGTGATGCGCTGGCGGGCGCACAGATTCTCGTTGCCTTCACGGCAAAACTCACACTCGCCGCAGGTGTACTGCACCCATGGGATGCCGACGCGATCTCCGACTGCGACACTTTGGACGGCTGCGCCTCGCTCGATCACGCGCCCGACGATCTCGTGGCCGAGAATCAGCGGCTTCTTTACGATGCCGGCGAATTGCGTCCAGTCGCCACCGGCAACGTGGAGGTCGGAGTGGCACACGCCGCAAACCTCGATCTTGATTAAGACGTCGTCCGCGCCAGGCGTTGGGCGAGCGACCTCCTCCAACGTTAACGGCGTTTTGAATTCGCGCAAAACGGCGGCCTTCATCGCGCTGTCCTTTCTTATGTGTCGCGTGTGTGCGGCAATCGTGAAGGTCTCTAGGGACAAATTCCGCGGAGGAAAAAATCTACCGCGCTCCGGACACGGTCGGTGAGCCTGTGCGGACCGGTAAGATCGACTGCCCATTGCCGCACCACTGTGCTGTAGAGGCCTTCCATGAACTCCGCCAGATGGACCACAGGAAAAGCGCGCGTTACTTCGCCCTGCTTCTGGCCTTGCGTCAGAATCTCTCGCAGCAGATTGACAGCAGCCTCCTCGTGGCCCCGGAGCTCCGCAGATCGCACCGGATCCATCGCGCCCGACAAAACTACCGCCTGCCACAGCGCGCGATCGGCTTCCACCTCTTTCGCCATTGTTGTGTACAGACGCCGCAGGCGTTCGCTCGTCTGCGCCTTACTTGAAAGCTCGGAACGCAAGCGCTCGCATATGCAGGAGTATCCCCGCTCGCCGACCTCGCGCAGCACCGCGTCTTTACTGGGGAAATAGCGAAAAAATGTGGGTTGGCTGATTTCGAGCGCTTGCACGATATCATCGATCCGGGTCGCTTCGTACCCGTGTTTGCGAAATAGCCTGATCGAGGTATCGATAATCTGCTGGCGCAAGCGCGCCTTCTTGCGCTCCCTAAGGCCAACCTCAGCGCGCTCTTCAATGGTTTCCACAGCCAAACTCTGCGTCGCGAGAACAGCGGGCATGATCTTCCTCCTGCAATGAACGAACGGTTTGAATGCGTATGGCAAAGGTGAGAGTAACTATAACAAAATAGCTACTAACGTCAATCCGGCTGCTAGCTATACCTGGGCCGGGACCGAAAAGCCGTTCGAATCAAGAATGCACCTTCGCGGCACCATGTATTATCTGAAAAGAGGATGGATTGATTTCACAAAAAGCCAGCGTTGGCGTACTGCTGTTTCTCACTTTGGCCGTTGCCTTGGTATTTTCCTTGCTGCCTCGCATTCCGCAGCCACCGGCATATCACATGTTCGCCGACCAGCGCGGTTTTCTTGGCATTCCCAATTTTCTTAACGTCTTTTCTAACTTGCCTTTCGCCATCATTGGATTGTGGGGCTTGGTCTTTTTGTTCCAAACCGATTCCAATCCGTTGGCCGAGCAATCTCGTGATCGGCGGGACAGCTGGCCGTATCTATTTGTTTTTGTAGGATTGCTTCTAACGGCGTTTAGTTCCTCTTACTATCATCTCGAACCGAACAATGCGCGGCTGGTGTGGGACAGGCTACCAATGACAATCGCCTTCATGTCAATGGTGGCAGCCGTAATCACCGAGACTATTAGTAGACGGATGGGGCTGTCGCTGCTGCCAGTCCTCTTGCTTGTCGGTCTTGGCAGCGTGCTGCAATGGTACAAGAGTGAGGCGCGAGGAGCCGGCGATTTGCGCTTCTACGCGGCCGTGCAAGTGTATTCGGCTCTGGTGCTCTTAGTCGCGCCTTGCTTCTCCAGTCGTTACACGCGCAGAGCTGATTTGGCACTCGTTCTTGGGTTCTATGTTATTGCGAAGGCGCTCGAGACTCTGGATAAGCCGATCTTCGCAATGGGACACGTTGTAAGTGGTCACACTCTTAAACATCTTGCTGCGGCTGGAGCTGGATACTACATATTGCGAATGGTGCGGAAACGGCGGCCTGTAAATTCACAATCTTCACTTTCTCACCCTGAACGAGTGTGACGAAATAGAGTGGCTGCTTACTTTACATATTTGCCGTTATGCACTTCATACTCGACGCGGAATGGAACTTGGTCTTTGCGATCCTGCCAACCTTCCTGGGCAATAACTCTATTGGCCTGGGCGAGGCGTTCGGAGGGCTGAGGATGGGAGCGGAAATATCCCTCTAAGCTTTGTATGGCTAACTCGGAGAGCTCCTGCTCCGGAGTTCGAGCATGAATGATGTATTCGCCATGTA
This sequence comes from Terriglobales bacterium, assembly GCA_049511995.1. Lineage (GTDB taxonomy): Bacteria > Acidobacteriota > Terriglobia > Terriglobales > Acidobacteriaceae > Acidiflorens. The sequence goes on along the minus strand of JBEKXO010000056.1, from coordinate 4,357 downwards.
GTTTGGCGAATATCTGGAAGATACTCACAGCTCCGTAAGGGGAGTAACCGCCCAAAACCGCCAGGTGCATGCCTTCACGGTCGGCTTCGAGTTCTTCATCTTTATTGTAACCAGCCTCCCACACGGTAACCGGAATTTGGAGTAAGGCGCCAACCGCACCGAGATTAAGATTGCGCAGGCGAGCCTCGACCTGAACACGCTCGGCGCAGTGGTAGTGGTCGATGTGTTCAATCTCATGTGCGATGATGAAGGCCAGTTGATCTTCGCTCGTCATTAGGGCGAGCAGACCTTCTCCGACGTATACGTGGCCTCCGGGAAGAGAAAAGGCGTTCATCATGGCGCGATTCTCAATAAGATGAAACGAGTACGGCAGATGCCGGTGCGCGTGCGAAGCAACGGCGTTGCCGACGTGCTGGATATAGCCCTCGAGCGCCTGCTCTCCTACACTTACATCGGCATTGGTCGCTGGGTATTGTTCGGAAAGTTGATTGCCAATTACTACTTCCTGATCGTCACTAAGACGCGTGTATCGTAGCGGAATTCGAGTTACATCACGCTGCGCATCCGCTACGATTGCGACAACCGCATTGGCCGAAACGGGGGTGGGGTCGCGGCGGCGCTGACTGTGGTAAAGCGCCGCAACCCCAATTGTGAAGACGGCACAGAATACCAGCATGCGTTTCATAGAAACTGCCGGATGGTTTCGCGGTACTTGCTATAAAGAAACGAGACCAGTAACAGCGCCGCGCCTAAGATAATGAAGGTAATGTAGCGGTCACGCGGCGCCAATCCCCAGGCGTCGCGTGCCATCACTTTGGCAACACAGAGCAAGAGCAACCCGAGGCCAGTTAGTCGATAACTACGTTCACTTACTGCCAAAGCGAGCAGCACGATCAATACACCTTCGATGCCCCACGCAATAGTGACCATGCCCGCGCGCATCTTAAGGGCGAGCATGATGGTGAGTAACAACACGGGAGCGAAAAACATGAATTGTTCGGGCCGCCGCACGATTGCCTGCAGCCAGCGATAGGAGGCCCAGCGATATGAAGCCGCTTCGGCTTTATAGCGATCGCGCAGGCGAAACGCGAATGGCAGGCATGCCAACAAAACAGCTACGGCGGAGCCTAAAACAAAATAACGCCCGGTCCAGTCGCCATTGCTGAAATAACTGGCGCCGAATAGGTTGTGCATTACACCTCGAACGCAGGCTCCTAGAGTAAGAAGCAATCCCTGGTGGAAAAAGATCGGCCGACTCAGGAAGAGGGCTAGCCCTAACAGAGCAGACACTACAACCGACCACGCAGTTACAAGCCAGTCGTTGGGAAACTGGAAGTAGAGCAGAGCAATAATGCTGCCCGTCCCCATGTAGCCGAGTAAGAAATCGAAATACAGGCGGCGATCGTCCTGAATATTGTTTTCGCGCGGCCCGAGTTGCGCGTAGATGAAAAAGAAAATGAGAGTAAGCGGCAGTACGGTGTAGATCCTCGGCCCCCACAATTCTCCTGGATTCCCAGCGGTCAGATTGGAGTAGAAGATACGAACAAATGCGGCAACAAGAGCAACATAGGATTGAAATCGAAATTGGCGCGTGTTTCGCAAGAGGCCATATTCGAAGAGAACCAGCGCGAAGACCGCCCATCCTACGGCAACACTAAGTGGCTGTAACTCATACCACATAACGAGTGACACTAGCGCCGACGCGGACCACGAATAAACATGATGGAATTCGCGTGTGCGCCATTCGTCGGGCATACGAACGATTCGGGATAAAGCGTAAAAAGTGACGGCAACAATTGAGAGAGAGAGCAACCGTACGCTGATACCGTGCCAGGTTTCTATCAAATGTAAATTGACCGAGATACTGCGGAGCATAGCCAATGCGGCCAGAATGTGCGCCTGCCAGGCGAGCTCTTCCACTTCGAAGCGACGATCCACCAGAGCCAGCACGAGAGCAAAAACGGCCCACACCACGGCAAGCCAGCCGTCGGGCGCCTCATACCAGGCCAGCATGGCTAACAATCCAGTTGCGGCAAACGTATGTAAGTAAGTAATTGCTCGTCGGGACTCCGAGTCAAGCAACGCAGCTGCGCGCGAGAGAAAATAGAGGCCTGCGGCGACGATGGAAACCGTAACCAACCTTACGGAAATGCCGCGCCACAGCATCTGCTCGATGGTCAGGTTGTAATTGAAGGCGCGCACGAAGGCTAAGGCTGCCACCGCGTTCGCCTGCCAAGCCAGGTGCTTGTAATTGATGAAGCGCAGTGCGAGCGCGAGCACGACCGCAAAAATAATCCAGGCGACAGCGATCCATGGCGCGGGCGCGGCCTCGTTGAGTACCCAGACCATTACACCCGCACCCGCCCAGCTATAAGCGATGCGCGCGACATTAATATGATTCGGATTCGGCAGGGTTACACGTTTCGCAATCCAGTAGGCCCCTGCAACCACCGGCAAAGCCGCAAATGCATGCAACCGAATGGTGTGCCAATGTTGAAGGCCTGCTGAATCAGCGGTAAACGCCGCCAGTATCGCCAGAGCAGTTAGTAAGTGAGTATGCCAAGCGAGGAGGTGATACTTGAGCAAACGACCGACTTCGAGGAGAACAACCGCAAAAGCGATGGCTGCTAACGGTTGCCAGAGTTCCGGGACTTCGTAATAGCCAAGCGCGGTTATGATCGCCGTGCCTGCCAAAGCAAACCAACTGCGGAAGGTGCGCTGATTCAAGTCGTCGCGTAATGCAGCCCATCCGGCCGTACCATAGAACGCCGCCGCGATAATAGGCAGCGTGATCAGACGTATCTTTACATGAGTGTATTGAGGAAGCTCATAGTGCAAGTTCACTACGACAACTCGATACAGAGCGAGCAATCCGATGAAGCGATACTGTACCTGCAGGTGAAACGACTTCATCCTCCACGCTAGCGCCGAGAGGACGAGCATAATGATTGCGAAGGCGACGGCTGTCCAATCATGAGCAAACAATGCCCATGCCGCACTGGCGGCAGCAAAGCCTCCGAGATAGGAATGCGCACAGAGCAATTTGGAATCGAGCGATATGGAGAAGGCGCGCGGCCAGCGTTCGCCTATGAAAAGAGCATTCAAATAAAAGACGACGGCGCACAGGGCAAACATCACGCCAACGCTTAGCACTAACTCGTCGCTGGTCTGGCGGATCGAGAGCAATTGCACGAAATCGACGCGGACGAGATGCGCTCCGACCAGAAATCCAGTCAGCAAGCCGATCCGCCGGAAGACGATTTCGCCAACGACGACGCCTGCCACCAGAAATGCTTCGGCGCCGATCAGCCACAGGATCGCAACGTTGTTCCCCGAATAATGGAATGGGACCGCGGCGATCATCAGCGCAGCGCCGAGAACGCTGAGGACAATAAAAGCCTCGCGACGGCGTTTTATGATAGGAAGCTGCGCGAGGCTGAATTCAACCGCGCCGATTACCAATAGAGCAAGAGCGGCTAACTCAGGACGCACGGACTGGAACTTCATCACCCCAAGCAACAGTAACGTGTTGAGAAGCGCGGCGGCGGAGGAGATATGTTCGAGAAACGGCGACTTAGTCTTGCGAACTACGTAGGACGTGCGAAAAATCAGCCAGTAGAACAAGAGGAGAGCAGTGCTGGCCTGATACTCGGGGAATGCGTGCCCCTGTGCGCCTCCGGAGCCTAACAGGCGATACAACCAATATAAGTGGTTGAGATAGCTGGATAAGATGCCAAAGACTTCCAGCTCGAACCAATCCATCTTAAGAACAATCGTTACCAGGCCTATGGCTAGAATTACTCCGGAGGAAAGACTGTAGACGTCGTCGTGGCTGAGGGTGACGGTGCTATATGCCAATAGAAACGCGAGTCCGGTAACGAGCTGCGAGCGATAGCGCAAGGTGTGCAGGGCCATGGCAAGGGCGACTGCCAGCATGAGAACGAGATCGGTCGTCTCCGAACTCATTACGCGCATCGCCTGCACGTGATTCAACGCGTAGGTGGTGAAGAAGAGCAGAGCCCAGCCGCCGCCGATCAGAGTGTGGCCGAGAACGCGATAACGTTCGCGCTTCTCCAGCAGAATTCCTCCCGCCAAGAGTGACAGCGCGACAATGTAAGAAAGGCCGACTTTACCGCCGGGACCGAGTTGGCCTAATTCGTAAATACCAAAGAGGGCAACTCCGAGCACGAGGATGACAATGCCGAGTTTGTTCAGCCAGTTCGTGCCTAATGTTTCTTCGAGCGCAAACACTGATTTCATGCGCTGCTGCGTGGTGACTTTCGGCGGCGCCGGTCTGAATGCGACATTCTGCGGCGGGGGGGCAACGCGAGCAGTGGCGGGCGGAAGCGGCCGCGGC